>JBFJXU010000021.1:0-16917 GCA_041622975.1 Thermoplasmatota archaeon | reverse complement strand
GATCTCCGTGTAAATGGCGCGGCTGACCACGTCCCGACTGGCCAGGTCCTTGACAGTGGGCGCGTATTCGGCCATGAAGGGATCGCCGTGCCTGTTGCGCAGGATGCCGCCCTCGCCGCGTACCGCTTCACTCACGAGTACGCCGATGCGCCAGAGGCCAGTGGGGTGGAATTGGTAGAACTCGGGGTCCTCGATGGGGATGCCGTGGCGCATGGCGATGCCGACGCCGTCGCCGGTGAGGGCGTGGGCGTTGCTGGTCACTTTCCAGGCACGGCCGTAGCCGCCCGTGGCGAACATGACCGCCTTGGCGTGGAAGGTGTGCAGGCTGCCATCCTCGATGCAGTAGGCAACGCAGCCGTTGATGGCCTTGGAGCCGTCCTCGGTGTCTGCTTCCAGGATGTCCATCACTTGGTATTCGTTGAAGAAGCGCACACCGTGCTTGATGCATTGTTGGTACAAGGTGTGCAGCATGGCGTGACCCGTCCGGTCGGCGGAGTTGCAAGCACGTTCGACTGCTGGGCGCTCCTTGTAGGGGTCGTTGGGGCCGCGGCCCGTGTGACCGCCGAACTTCCGCTGGGAGATCTTGCCTTCAGGTGTGCGGTCGAATGGCAGGCCCAGGTGCTCCAGATGGATGATGGTCTCGGGAGCGTCCTTGCACATGATTTCGATGGCGTCCTGGTCGCCCAAGTAGTCGCTGCCCTTCACCGTGTCAAAGGTGTGGTTCTCCCAGTCGTCGGGGTTGACATTGCCGAGGCTGGCAGAGATACCGCCCTGTGCGGCACCGGTGTGGCTGCGCACGGGGTACAGCTTGGACAAAACGGCCACGTCGAGTTCTTTGTGTTTGGCGAGTTCAAGGGCGGCCATGAGGCCAGCCCCACCGGCGCCTACGATCACGGCGTCAAAGCGGTGCATGTTGCTCAAGCGCCCACCTCCAAGGTGAAGAGGACGGCGGTGCCGGCGACCCAGAAGATACTGAAGACGACCAGCAGGCCGGTCAGCCAGAAGAGGCGCTTCTGCCGGTCGTGCACGTGGTCATCGATGACGTGCTTGAGGCCGTTGACACCGTGGCTCAAGCCTAGGGTGAGGAGCAAGAAGTCCATGATGCGGAGGATTGGCCACTTCGTCAAGCGGTCAATGACCAGGCTGTACTCCAGTTCGCCAACGTCGGTCATGACGTGATTGAGCCACAAGTGGAACAGGGCTAGGAAAACAAGGAGCAGACCACTGATACGCATCCAGTACCAGGCTAGCACTTCGTAGCGGCCCGTGCGCATAGATTGCTCACTCATCTAGTGGCCCCCCGGACAGGCAGGGTCCGTGGTGGCGGTTTCAAGCCACCACCAGCACGGGTAATCGACGAGCATGATCTTGGTAATCCACAGCATGATGACTACGGTGACCAGCATCACCGCATACCACATCTGCTTCTGGTACTTCGTGGATGCTTGCCAGAAGTCAATGACAACAATGCGGGTGCCGTTGAGTGCGTGATACACGACGGCTGCAATCAAGCCAACTTCGCCGATTCGGAAATACCACGTGTGGTAGATGCCGATGGCTGCGTTGTAGGCTTCTTCACCCATGAGGAGGAAGAAGTTCTCGACGATGTGGACGAACAGGAACAGGATCACTGCTACGCCGGTGAGCCGGTGTAGAATGTAGGCGATCTGACCTTCCTTGAGTTGATACAAGACAGGGCCTCCGCTGGGGCGGCGCACGAGGCGCCCTGCTTAAAGGCAATCCAAGTCGAGGCAACAAATCGGTAACATGGTGCCAAAGCACTTCAAGCACCTCCTAGGTGGGGGCTCCATGCGCCTACTTGCCATCCTGGCAGCCGCTTTCATCTTGCTCCCCGGATGCCTCGGCGACGACGACGCCGGTTCTGATGACGCCGCCAACGACAGCGACAATGAGGGAGACCCGGACACCGAGATCTCGGAACCGGAGCCCGTGACGTGGACGCTGTCCGCCACAGGTGCCTACCCGGTGAACCCGGCCTTGTCCCCGTCAACGCTTCGTGTGGTCACGGGCGCGGTGATCAATGCAACATTCACGAATGACGATGCCAATCTGCTAGTCAATCACAACTGGGTCATTGACGAAATCAACGGCGCGCAGTCAGAAACCATTGCTCCCGGTGATTCGACCACATTCTCGTTCACCGCACCCACCGAGCCCGGCCAATACACGTACTACTGCAACATCGGCGACCACCGGGACCGCGGCATGGTTGGCACGCTCACCGTTGAGTAGGTCGAATTCGCCGCAGCAACCACGCCGCCGGAATGCCCAGTGCGAGCACCACGCCTCCGGCTAGGTAGCCCGCACCGTACCCTTGTGACTGAGCGAGCCGAGCCAGGGTCGGCTGGCTGACGACGCCGCCGGCACTGGCAACGAGGCCATCGAAACTCACGATGGTGGCGCGCTGCTTGCTGGGAATTAGGGCATGCAGCACAGTTTGCTTACTGGGGCCCACGATACCGAAGAAGACCATGCCGACGAGGAATGCAGCGACGGCGACGGCGAAGGTGTTGGCTAGCCCCACGGCGATCATGGCCACGGCGAGCCCGGTGGAGCCCACCAGGATTGTCGTAGTGGGGCGGACGCGCGGGCCGAGCCACCGGACAATCTGGTTGCCCACAATCATGAGGAGGCTGACGCCGGAGGCAATCACCCCGGCCACCCAGACGAGGTTCTGGCCGAGCAGTTCGAGGAAGTAAGGCTGCCACGCGTACCAGCCCCAGATGAGGAAGCCCATGTGGAGTAGGCTCAAGGTCATGATGAGTCGGACGGGGCGAACGGCCACGCCGTTTTGCCATCCTGCAACGGCGACGTCGCGGACCTCCCGGGGGATGTGGTGGAAACGTAGTGTTCGCTTCTCGAAGCCGATGTCCTTGATGGTCCAGGCAAGCACTCCGAGCGCCACCAAGAGGCCGGCGCGCGCCACGTAGGGCGCCGACAGGTGCCATTGCCCCAGTACGCCGCCCAGGATGGTGCCGACGAGCATGGCCGCGCCGAACACTTGCTGGTTACGGGCAAAAATGGGGCCGAGGTCGTGGTCGCCGGTGGTGCCGAGTGCATCCACGAACCACGCTTCCACGGCGCCCGAGTAGAAAGTGAAGCCAAGTCCAAGGACGATACTTGACACGAGCCACCATACCAACGACGCGCTGGTTGCGGCGAGCGCCACGTACCAAAGCGTGCCCAGGAGCAGGCTCACCGTGGCAAACAACAGGCTCGCGCGCCGTCCTACCGTGTCGGCAATGACGCCCGTGGGCACCTCGAAGATGACTTGGCCCAATGTGAACGCCGCCGTCGCCACGAAGACATGAAAGACGGACAACCCCGCGTCCAAGAGGAACAAGGTATTGACGCCCCAGATGAGACTCGCCGCCAGATTGAACAGCGCCGTAATCGCGTAGAAGGTGCCGATGATGCGGCGAGGCGTCACGCCGGTGCAGGAATGGCACGGCTATTGGATGCTGGCATGAGGTTCCGTGTGATCCACCATGCAAACAATCCTGCCACAACATTGGCCGCGGCGAGGCCTCCGTACAAGCCCCATGCACCGAGTCCCGCACCCACGGTCGCCAGCACACCCACGGCGGCGAGGCGCACCACGTTGAGGATTACGGCGCTACGTGGGCGATTGAGGCCATTAGATGCGTTGGCGGCCAAGTTGTTCCATCCTACGAGGAAGTACGTGATGGGAATAATCAACAACAGTCGCGTCGTCTCCCGTTGTACGCCGGCGTCGTCAGTGAACGACGCCGCGACGAAGGGGGCTGTGACAGCAAACAGGATTGCGATGGACAGGCCCCAAAGGGCGGCGAAACGCAGCGCGAATGCCCGCGCTGCCTTGATGCGATCCCATGAGCCTGCCCCCAGGTTCTGTCCCATGAACGGCGTCATGACACTACCAAGGGCGTTGATGGCGATCAACCCGAGCCCCTCCAATCGGCTGGCTACCCCGAATGCGGCCACCACATCCGGGCCCTGTTGGGCCGCAAGGCGCGTTACCCACGCCGCAGCGATGGGTGTTAGCATGCTGGTGAAGGCAGCGGGGATGCCGATGCGTAGGATGGCTCGCCAACTCGCCGGCAGCGCACCCAACTCGATACGCGTGATGAGTTTCTCGCGGCGCGTCAGGACCCAGAATGATGCCAAGAACGTGAGGAAGAATGCAACCACGGTGGCGATGGCTGCGCCTTGTAATTCGAGGCGTGGAAATGGTCCAATACCGAAGATAAGGAAGGGGTCCAGAACTAGGTTCACCACCGTGGCGGTGAGCATGATCTTCATGGGCGTCTTGGTGTCCCCGAGCGCTCGGATGGCGTTGTTGCCCGTCATGGGCAAGACCACGAAGGGCACGCCCAGGTACCAGACGGACATGTATTCCCGCACCAAGTCCAAGAAGCGACCCTCCGCACCCAGTGCTCCGAAGACGAGGTCGATCGTGAAGAACCCGGCCGTGGCCACGATGGCTACCAGCACCACTGCAAGCAGGATGGCATCCGTCGTGTAGCGCTGCACTTTCGATTCGTCGCCGCTGCCAGCCGCACGAGCAATGACGGCGGCGGCGCCAGCGCCCAAGCCGAAACTGAGGCTCATGATGAGGAAGACCACCGGGAACGTGAATGCCATCGCCGCCAGTTCGTCGCCCCCCAACTGGCCCACGTAGAACGTGTCCACCACGTTGAACACGAGGAAGGAGAGCATGGCCACTGCCATGGGCCCCGTCATCTTGAGGAGGACGGAGGCAACAGGGTCGTGCACCATGTTGTGCTTGGCCACGGCGCGGCCGATGCGACGGCGTGGAAAGCGTTACGCAAGGGGGACAAGGGCCGCAATCGCGTCGCGCCGCACCTTGTCCAACGGCGCGGGCGAGCGTCGCACCAATTCCTCCGCTGGCAGGTCGATGCGCTGCCATGTGGTGAAGGGACGCGTTCCTTTCTCGTCCCGTTGGGCAAATAGGCTCACCGCCATGACTTCAGGGTCTTTGGTGACGCCGTGGGCGTGGTCTGCGGGGAACGAATGCCACATGCCTGCCGTGGTGGTTTCCGTGGAGTGGGCAACCAGGCTTGCTCGGTGGCCGTCGGGCTCCACTTGCCAGGCTCCCTCTGGGTCATCCCTGAACGCGTAGAGGTGATGGTGCACGGCGCCCGCAAGCACATGACTCAACGCGTCTCCTGTATGGCTATGGACTCCGTAGGGGCTTGCAGGGCCAACAGGGGTGCCGCTTGGGTGCCAGATGTGCATGCGCCGGCTCCATGTTCCGTCCGGGCCAGTGCGCTTGGCCAAGGGAATGGTGTAGACACCGAAGGGGTGCCAGTGCATACCGGACACCTCGATGGGCAGTTCCAGGACTCGCAGGGCTTCCGCCACGTGCCCCGCTTGGTCGCTGCGACCTTGACGCAGGACGAGTTCCTCGCCGGGCACAGATGCGCTCCAGTCGGCTGCCGTCATGAACGTTGGGGGCGGGGCATGTCCGGGCGCGGCCCGCGCCCGAGGCACCTAGTGAATGGTGACCACGTCGTCGCGCGGCTTCCGGCCCGAGGGGGCCTTGTCCAGTTGCGGGGCGTAGCCAAGCACCAATCCGCAGATGACTTCCTCGTCGTCGGGCAGGTTCAGGATTTCGCGGACCTTGTCCACGTGAATGCCGCCCATTTGGTGGGCGCTAATGCCCCGAGCATGTGCTTCCAGCACGAGTTGGAGGGTGGCGGCCCCAGTGTCGTAGTGGGCGTGCCGATTGGGCTTGCCGTTACGTGCAAACGTGGTCTTGCAGGTGACAAAGATCAGGACTGGCGCGTCGTCGCTCCAGCGATTGCCTTCCATGACGGCTTCGTTCCAAGCGCGCCGGGTCGAGGTGTCCGTGCCAGTGGTGACGTGGTAGCGCCATGGTTGTTCGTTGAAGGAACTGGGCGCCCAGCGAGCTGCTTCGAGGATTCCTCGCAGGTCATTGTCGGTAATGGTCTCGGTCGTGAAGGCGCGGGGGCTTGTGCGTTCTACAAAGAGGGGCGTGATAGGAACGTCGACGTCGCGTTGCAGGGAGTGTTGTTCGTGGTTCATGGTAAATCCCAGAGAATCAGTATGGTGTCGGTTGTGGTGGTAATTTCGATTGGGCCAGGTTCGAGGCCGGCGCCATCGCCTGGTCCGAATTCCTGGTCGAGGATGCGGAGGTTGCCGCGGGCCACGTGGAGCCACCCATGGCGCTCTAGGTCATGGTGGAGGGTCGAACCCGCCTCGGCCTTGGCGGCGTAGAGTCGGGCATCGGCGTTGAGGCTAATGGGCGCCTCGGCGCCGGGTGGGCCGGCCACGGCGACCAAGCCCTCGTTTGCATCCAGATTGATAGCACGCTGGTCGTACCCGGGTTCGAGGCCTTTCTCGTCAGGAACAATCCACATTTGGAGAAACTCGGTCACCCCGTCGTGGGCGTTCATTTCGGCGTGCGTGACGCCCGTGCCGGCTGTCATGCGTTGCACTTCGCCGGGCCGAATGACGCCCTTGTTCCCCATGGAATCTTCATGGCCCAACGCGCCTTCGAGCACGAAGGAAACAATCTCCATGTCTTGGTGCTGGTGCGCCCCGAAGCCGGTTCCTGGTTGAATCCGGTCTTGGTTGAGGACGCGCAGGTTGCGATGCCCCATCCAGTTTGGATCATAATGGCCAGCGAAACTGAATGTGTGGTACGTATCCAGCCAACCGTGGTCTGCGTGGCCACGGTCACTGGCGAATCGGAACCTCATAATTGGCCCATCCGCCCCTGTTGGTAATCGTCGATTGCCTGGACAATCTGGGCCTTGTTGTTCATGACGAAGGGACCCCATTGGAACACGGGCTCACCGATGGGTTGGCCTGTCACTAAGATGATGTCCAGGTCGCCTTCTACAAGAATCTCCTCTGCTCCATCTAGGTCAATGCGTTGGCCTTCCTGGATGGGCTGCCCGTCCACGGATCCGGAGCCACGGACGACATAGGCGAATGCATCGTGGCCTTCGGGAACCGGTAGCTGCACGTTGCCAGATGCGAGGTGAGCATGAAGGTACGTGATAGGGGTCACCGTGTCGATGACCGCTTGCGTGCCCTGGAATGTTCCTGCAATGACCCGGACGAAGCCCCCTGGAATTTTCACTTCGGGGATGTCTTCGGCGTCGATGTCTTGGTAACGGGGCGGGTCCATTTTGTGAGCGGCGGGTAGGTTGACCCATAGTTGTAGGCCGTGTACGGTGCCGCCATTCTCAAGCACCTCGTGGCTGGGCATCTCTGAGTGGATGAGGCCGCTGCCGGCGGTCATCCACTGCACGCTCCCTGCCTTGAGATAGCCTGAGTTGCCAAGGCTGTCGCGGTGTTCCCAGTCGCCTTCGAGTACGTAGGTGACCGTCTCGAATCCGCGGTGGGGATGGTTGGGCGCTCCCTTGGCTTCGCCGGGACCGTACTGGGTGGGGCCCATGTGGTCAAGGAGAAGGAACGGGTCGCGCGGTGCTTGCGGATTCAAGGCACGGCGCACGACCATTCCCTCGCCCTCGATGGTGCGCACGGCGTCCGTGATGCGGGGTGCGGTCATGCCTTGCGGGGGAACCATTTCTCGGCCCATTCGGGGCGCTCAATCCACGCGACTGTTCCCGCGAGAGTGCCGAGCACAAGCGGTGGGATGAAGCCCACGAAGTCGGCGTTGATGAGGTGCGTGATTACGGCGCCTACCATGATTGTGGTTAACAGCTTGCCTCCCCAGAAGCGAGTTTTTGGAATGATTAGGAGGATGGCTCCGAGGATTTCGAATGAGCCGATTACTGGGATTGCCCACAGGGGAACACCGAGGGCACCATGCAGGTTGTCGATGATTGCCTGTTGTTGAGTGACTTTGCTGGCGCCGGCGCCAAGGAATGCGATGCCGGTCAATATGGATAGGATCCAGGATGCGATGGTTTTCTTGTCTGCCATGGTTATCGTATGGTTTTGGTTGGTTCATAGGTTGGTCGGATTCACACCGGCTTGTGGCGGGGGGATTTGTGTGGCCCAGGTGGTCGTGCCACGCTAATGACTATACAGCCAGGAGTATTAGACTCCCCAGTTCGTAGTATAGGAGTCGCTACCGGGGTTGGGAGTGACCAATTGATATAGGTTGAGGAGCAACTACGCAATCAGTAGCATGGCATGTGATTCTGAAAGTGCGACTGCCGTCCGGGATACCTTCCGGCTGTTGGCAAAAGCGCACATGCTCGACATCCTGCACGAGTTTGTCAACCACGAAGGCCCGCTTCGCTTCAATGACCTCCAAGGTGCTCTTGGTTTGAGTCCGAACACGCTCAGCGCCCGCCTGAAGGACCTCACGGAGGCCGGCTTCATCACCCGAACTTCGTACAACACCATCCCGCCCCGCGTGGACTACGAAACCACCGCAAAGACCGACGGCCTGTGCACGGTGTTTGAAGCACTCCACAACTGGGTCGACAAAACCCGCTTGGTGGAGGCATCATGAAAGCCCACGGACTCTACCACGCCGTCCTGTACGTCCGCGACCTGCAACGGAGCCTCGGCTTCTACCGCGACCTGCTAGGATTCCGTGTCATTGGCGACGCTTTCGGTGGCCGGGCCGCAGCCATGGTTGGCGCCGACCACCGCACCCACCACGAATTGCTGCTCATTGAAGTGGGCCCCGACGCCCAACCAATTCCATCTGGCCGCCGCGTGGGCCTGTACCATCTAGGTGTCAAGGTGGGTGATTCCCTCGATGAATTACGCGCCGCCAAGACGGACCTGGCCGCTGCGGGCGTGCCCATCGACGGCGCAAGTGACCACACGGCGACCTGGAGTCTCTACATCCGCGACCCCGACGGCAACGAAGTCGAACTATACTGCGACAATCCCGACGTTGACTGGAAGAACGACCCGGAGTCAGTCATGGCCCCCATCAAGCCCCTCCAATTATGAGCCGTAGCGCGAAGGAGAAGGATGCCCAGCGGCGGGCTAAGAAAGCCCTCGGCGAACCCGTACGCGGGGACGCTCGGGCAGGTTACGGTAAAGACCTCCCTCCAAAGGGCGGCCGTAATTCACGGGGTCGCGGGCGTAGTCGTTGAGGGCGCGGGATACACAATGTTGCCCCTCGTGTAATCCCAAGTGCCGTGGTTCACTGTCACGGGAACCGCTTCTGGGGCGACGAACCAATCTGCGTACATGGAATCAGCCGGCACGGACACAATGCCAGTCCCTTGGAAATGACTCCGTGTGGCCCAGTCGGTCTTCCAATACGTCAAATCCCGGGTACCTGGTTGCCATTGGTCAAACGTGCCGCCCGCGTTGGGCAACTCTTGGGCTCCCACCACCTCGATCGAGAACGCTCCCAACTCTTCGAGAGTCCACGCTTGCTGAAACCCGGTGACGGTCGGCGTGTGGGTCACGGAGCCATTGTGGACCGGCGCGCCGAATCCCTGCATCAATTCCCGGCGTGGCGCATCGGGGACCATGACGTCCCAGTTGACAACGTGGAATGCGCCGTCCTCGCCCCAGCCCGCAGGTGGCACGACCGCAGCCCAGACGCTTGTGTATGTCATGGGGTGGACCAACGCATCATCAATGCCAGTTCCACCGGTGCAGATATTGGTCTCAAATGCCACCTGAGCAGGCTCCACCAGTGTGAATCCTTCCGGAATGTGCTGGCCTACGGCGCTGGCATCCGCGCGGGCCTGCGCGTACATGAACCGGCAATCGAGGATTTCCCACGGCAATGAGAAACCTGTGGGAGCAGGGGGCGCAGGCGGCACGGCCATACGGGCGCCGTCGTTGGGCGGCGGCTCGGCGCAGCCAATGAACAGCAGGCACGCCATCACGGAGACTGCGCGCATCACGCGGGAGCACTCCGTAGCCGTTCAGCAAGGATTCCCATGGCGGTCGCCGTCTCTAACGAAACCTGCCGCCCTGTAATCTCGTAGTGCCGGTCCACTGCGTCAAGAATCCGACGTGGTAAGCCGTGGTGGCCCAGGCCCATCAAGAGGCACGTGGGTCCACTCAATTCGTGCGCCTTCTCTGGGTCTGGCCGAGGCGTAGTTGCAACTAGTGTGCCAGGCCATGGGGCGTCATCGCTCCACCGCCGCAGTGTCAACCGGCCGGCGGTGACGAGGGTGCGAACATGGTCTGCCTCACCGATGCGGGTTTCGGCCGCAACGATGTCGCCTAGGGTCTTGGTGTCGCTCACGGGGAAATCGACGAGGAGGAGGTGGATTCCGAAGGCGTCGCAAAGCGGTGCGGCACGCGCGATGGCGCGTACATGGCTAGGGCCGAGGCCGCCCTCGTAACCGTTGACGAGGGCCAACGTGTGTTGCGTGACGGGGGCGGATGTGGGCTTCTGGATGAGATTTTCCACCCGCCCCACGGATGGCTTGGCATCGTCTGAGGTTGGCAATGGCAGGTCCATCTGGATGTCGGCTCGCTCGGCCGCCGTAGCAAGTTTTCGGGCTTCCTTCGTGCGAATCGACTCGTCCGCAATGGCGGCCACCGCTTGGCGGGCGTCGTCGAACCATTTGGTCGTCATGCCCAGTTTGTCGGCGCGGGCCGCCGCGGTAGTCAGTACGCGGGCGCGGTCCTCCATCACGGCCGACTCCGCCGAGGCGACGATGGCCTGCAGGGCGGATTCATCCTCGGCACGCCACACGAGAACCCGTAAGGCTTCCAGGCGTGCGTTGCGGTCGGCAATGGCCCACGCCGCCGTGACCGCATCGTCGGGGTCCACCCGCCCAAGCAGGTGAGCCTTCAACGTGGTCGGGAATGTCTCAATGACGTCGCGAAGGGCGGCTTGCTCCTGTTCAGGTGCAGCGCGCACAATGGCCCGGCAGCCGGGGACCTCGAAGCCTTCGTTCTTGGCGGCGCGCTTGAGCAAACGGACCCGGGCAGCCGCGCCGACGGCGCCCGCAACGTCCACAATGGCATCCAGAACCCATTGCCCATCCGGCATGGCCTCTAGATCGGCGATGGCGGCCTCAATGGCCTGGGCACGGGTTGGCGCGGCCCGTGGGTTGCGTGCCTTGCTACGCCATTTCGGGGCGCGGCGCAGCACGTCGCTCCACAGTTCGGCGCGTCGACTCAAGCGCTCAATGCCTGCAATCAGGTCAATGGCCTCGCTCAGGGCATCGGATGCTTCCTGGAACGACAGCCGCGGGTCGTCGCTGGCGCGTAGGATTGCCCAGGCGGCGTGGCCGGGGTCAGGGATGCGACGCGCCTGCGCGATGATACTCCGGGGGTCCCGTTGGCTCTTGAGTTCTTGGACCAGGGCGCGTGCCATGACGGCGGGGTGTTCGGCCACGCGTCACACACGTAGCACCTCCTCTTGGGTTCACCGGCCCCAAACACCAAGACCTGCCACTGGCAATGCATGACCATGGACCTCCACCTTGTCTCGTTCAAGACCTGCCCGTACGTGCAGCGCTCCGTAATCACGCTGAAGCGCAAGAACGTACCTTACGAGATTACCTACATCGACCTAGCCAATCCCCCAGCCTGGTTCAAAGCCGACAGCCCCCTGGGAAAAGTGCCGATCCTCAAGGTGACGCGAGGAGGCAATACCACGGTGCTGTTCGAGTCGGCTGTCATCAACGAATTCGTTGACGAGGTAAGCGGCGGCGGCGGGCTCCCGGATGACGCCGTGGATCGCGCCCGCGACAGGGCTTGGATTCAATTCGTCGGCGAGTGCCTCATGGACTACTTCCAAGCAGCCATGGCGCCCGACGAGGAATCTCATCGGGCCAAGTTGGCTGACCTCAAGGGCAAACTGGGGCGCCTCGACGCAGAAGTGAAGGGTTCCTTCTGGAACGGCGACGAGTTTGGCTTGGTAGACAGTGCCACGGCGCCGCTCCTCATGCGCTTGGCCGAATTCGCAGACCTTACCGACTTTGACCTGACAGACTTCCCTGCCCTCGAATCGTGGCGAGTGGCTCTAGAGGCCTTGCCGGAGGTGGCTGAATCAATGGTCCCTGAGTGGCGCCAACTGCAGCGGGAATTCATCGGTGCCAACAGTGGCTACTTGGGTCCCGTCGCTACCGCCAACGCGTAAACAGAATCTGATACACTCAGGTTTGGTTCAGGACCACCCATGATTGCGTACAAGGTTCCTTCATGGGTGACCACGCCCAGGCCGTGACGGCCCTCCGGCAACGGGGCGAGGGATTCCCAGCCATTCGGGCCCCATGCCTCCACTTCGGTGAACGTGCCTTGGTTTCCTTCGCCACCTACCACTACCAGCCGCCCGCCCCAGGTGGTCCCACCGACGCCGCCCCGGGCGGTGGGTCCGCTGGCTAGTTCGCGCCACGTGTGTGTCGTCACGTTGTATGCAGCGGCGGTGGCCATGTTGGTGTCAAACCCTCCCACGCGGCCCATGGCGACCACCA
Organism: Thermoplasmatota archaeon; assembly: GCA_041622975.1. Taxonomy (GTDB): domain Archaea; phylum Thermoplasmatota; class E2; order JACPAO01; family JAHFTW01; genus JBFJXH01. Next base: position 4,540 of record JBFJXU010000021.1, on the reverse strand, counting down.
CTTCATCACCCACGAGTCCCGCTGCGAAGTGCTCCCTGCCCGCCGGCATGGGTGCGCCCTCGCGCCGTGTTCCGCTCTCCAAGATGTCCACTTGCAATACCGGTTGGCCATCTTGGCCAATCCCGCCCAGGACTACAATCTCGTTACCGACGTTGACCGCCTGGTGGGCGCCGCGGGCCACGGGTAGGGGCGGGAGAGGGAGCCAAGCCGGACCGCCCGGTTGGTATCCCCATACTTCGTCAGTGGCAATGAAGGGAATGCCGTGGTAGCCACCAATTGCCAGCAGTAAGCCATCCTGCACCGCCAGCGCATGATGATGCACCGGCACAGGCAGCGACGGCAACGTTTCCCACGCCCCGGTAGTGGGGTCGAAGGCCAAGTGGCCCCCCGTGGCAGCGATACTCCCCGTGAAGCCCCCCACAACGTGGATGCGGCCGTCGAACCACGTGGCTGCCAGTTCCGTACGCCCCTCGGGGGCCGTGTCGAGGGTCTCCCAGATGGCTTGGCTAGCCGCTTGGTCGTCCGCCACATTGCCTTGGCCTGGACTGGGCGACAGGCACCCTACCGAGAGGATGCACAGGACAATGAGTGCTTGGCGCATGCAATTGCAAGCCTGCCAATCTTCAAGACTCCTCGCTACTGGTGGGGCCCCATGCACCGAGCATGGCTTGTGGCCAGCTTCGTCCTCCTGGCGGGCTGCGTCACAGATGACGAATCAAATCTAGACGACCAAACCGTCGTGGATGAAGTCGCCAGCGAGCCGCTGAGCCTTCACTACGAAGGGTGCGTGGAACACCTCGCCGTTGTCCCCGTTCCGATGATGTTCATGGCGGGATTCATCCCGGACGGCTTCACGCCCGTCACCTTTGACCCGGCTGGCACTCAGGCCACTTTCATTGGTTTGGCTTACTGGTGCAATCTTGCCAATGACACGGTCCGCGAAATGCTGGGCATGATTCAGGTCACGCCACCGGAAGAACTGCGCAGCGATGAAACCGACATGTACACGGTCATTGTAGGTGGCTTCACGGACCACGAGTTGGCCGTTGATACGTACCACAAATGGGGGCTTGGGGACATCGTTGTTTCCGGCAGCATTTCCATGTTCAACCAGGCGGCACCCGGCGTCCGCATTGGAACCGCTGCGGCCGATGATGGATCGTTCAATGTTCAGGTGGACACTGCCGTGGCTGGCACCGTGGGCACCCAACCCGCCGGCGGCGCCCGCGCATTCTACCAGGGCGCCTATGGCCTGGAAGCGCTCGACGCCCATTGGAACGAATCGGACACCATGACGGGTACCGCAGACGTTCGCATGGGAGGCGAAGATCCCGGCCCCGGCACGGCAGGCATTGGCGTTCACAACTGGGCTGATGACTACTTCATCCACATGGAGAAGGCCGACCTCAAAACTGGCCCCGAATCCTGATCTAGAACGGCCCGCCGTCCTTCTCCCTTTTCACCCTCAATGCGTCCGTGTACCACTCCAGTTCATCGAGGAATCGGCCCACACGGCGCGTGTAATCACCGGTGGCATCGGTGCCGTCTTCCTCGAAGGACGGCCCGACCTTGCTTACGGCGAACATGATGCTGGTGGTGACCATGCCTAGTTCCCCGAGGATGACTCGATAGTGGGGTGCGGCGCGCACGCCTCCGAATGGCCCGGCGGAATACGTCACGATTCCTGCTGGCTTGCCATGGTATTCACTTTGGAAGTGGTCGAGCATGTTCTTGAGGCCGGGTGGAATCGAGTGATTCCATTCGCCGCCAACGACTACGATGCCGTCGGCGGCAATCAGCACCTCGTGGGCTTGCTGCATTCCTGCCGGCGCTTCCCCTTCCTCGTGCTCCTTGTACATTTTGTCTAGGAATGGCAAGTCCAACTCCAAGGCGTCCAGTAACGTCACTTGATGGCCTCGTTCCTCCAGGGCCCGCACCATGAATCGTGCGGCCTTGATGCCCTGACGTTGGCTGCGTGTCGATCCATACAGGACGGCGAACTTCATGCAGGGGGACCGGCAGAGCCCCTCATGGTGGTGTCGGTGAGTGAGGTCACTGACGCCGGCGCTGTCGCGCCCAGGCGGCTGATGTGACGGCTACCATGGCACCAACGGCCAGGGGGCCGGGGGCATCTTGGTTGGGTTCTGGTCCTTCGATGGGCTCGGTGGACCGTGGGCCGCCCGCACCATTTTCCGGGTCCACGCCAGCCTCGGCCAAGACCTCCATGCGGTCCTCTTGGTAGACCGGTGTGGTGGCCCATGCCTTCGGGTCTGGACCCTCGTCGCCCAGGACCGCCTGCACGGCGTACAACTGATCCGCGTCGGGGAAGGTGGCATCCATCGCCTGGTTGCCATCGTGGACTTCAGCGACGACCGTCAAGGGGTCAAGGCGGTACACGCGGTGGTATGCGACGCGTGGATCCATACGTGGCTCCCAGGTGATGGTAATGGAACCATCACCATGGATGGTGGCGCCGGCGCTAATGGCCCTGTATGGGGGGTCGTAGGGGTCATTGGGGTCGGTGCCCTGGTTGTTTTCTTCGGCGTCACCGAATTGGTCGCCGTCGGTGTCTGCGCTGCGCGGGTTCGTGCCGATGCTCGCTTCCACAGCGTCGGTCAATCCGTCATTGTCATCGTCCGCATCTGCGTTGTCACCAACGCCGTCGCCGTCCGTGTCAGATTGCTCGCTCGGGTCAAAGGGGAACGCGTCGGCGCCGTCCACGGTGCCGTCATCGTCGTCGTCCTCGTCGCACGCGTCGGCCTGGCCGTCGCCGTCGTAATCGGCTCCGTCGTCGGGAGTCAGCGGACATGAGTCCTCACCATTGGCAATTCCATCCTGGTCTTGGTCGCCGAGCGGACCGTCATTGTCGTCTTCGTCGCACACGTCACCGATGTCGTCACCGTCAATGTCGCTCTGGTCGTTGCGCGCGTCGGGGCAGTTGTCGAAGCGGTTGTCATGGCCGTCGGCGTCCCGGTCCTTGGGGGTACTGGCGCTGTTGTAGGGGTCGCTGCCGTGATGGTCTTCCACTGTGGTTGGATGTCCATCCGCGTCCGGGTCATCGGGGGTTGATGCCGGGTCGCGGGGATCGCTGCCAGCTTGGCGTTCCTGGAACGTGGTGAATCCATCTGCGTCTGGATCATCGGGGGTCGATGTGGGATTGTCAGGGTCGCTCCCTGCAATGGATTCCTCCTGGTTACTGGCGCCGTCCCCGTCGCGGTCGGCGTCGCAAGCGTCACCCCACAGGTCCCCGTCTTGGTTTTCTTGACCCTCATTCGCGGTGTCCTTGCAATTGTCGGCGTCGTCGGGGTGCCCGTCGTTATCCCGGTCCTGGTAGTGAACCGGCGCGGCGACGGCGTCCTGGATGATGCCTTCACCGTGACCATAGTAAGCCCACATGGAGTCAGGCAGGCGCGCCCGCAGGATGACGTCGTGGCTCCCCGCCTGGAAGTCCTCGTAGGGGACCGTGAACGTGGCGCGGCCGTCCGTCTCCCCCATGGAACCATTGTAGCGCCGTTCATCGACTTCCAGGACTGCTCCTGTGGGGTCAAGGACTCCTAGCGGGCCCACGAAACGGACCGCGATGGTCACTGCCTTGACCGGCCCATCGGCCGTGCGCCAGCGAAGCGTATCATCGTCATCGAGACCGGGCGTGAACGACCAGTTAGCATTGTCCAGGATTCCGCCCGTCCCTGGCTGGCTGGGCGTCACATTGGCTGATACGCCTCCCTCCACGCGAGCACCGTCGCTGCTCGTGTTGGCGCCCAGCGTGCTGTTGACTTCTACTGCGTCCCCGGCACTGCCGCCTGCGCCACCCCCGAGTTCCGTATCAGGCACGGCCACTTGGTCCAGCCCCTGGGCTTCATCCCGAAGAGCGGTTAGCATGGCCGCTGAGGCCACCATGAGCATCGTGACGAGCGCGAGCGCCCGGAAGGACATACCCAGTCATCTTGCCCTGGACTACCTTTGGCGTGATGGTGAAGGGGCGGAAATCACCCACGTCTGCCAATGCCCCGCGCCTTGTGGGTTCAGGCGTCCTCCCCTGCCCCTTCTGCGAGGCCGCGCCGAAATGCCTCCAATGCCTTCCGGTCATCGAAGAGGAGCGGAGCGCCCTGCCAGTCGCAGTCTCGACACACCCACTTGAATGACTCGCCGCCCTCCGCCCAGAGGCCGTCCGATAAGGTCAGGGGCGCCAACTCTTCGCTACCGCAGCGGAGGCAGGCCGCTAGTTCTTGGCTGGGCTTCGTGGCCATGGCAGGGCATAGATTTGCAGGTGCTTGGTGTTTGGCTTGGGGATCTAGGCTGTGAGAACCACGCGGTACCGGGCCTTGCCACTTCGCACGCGCTCCATCCCTTGCTGGGCGTCGGTCATTGGCATCGATTCAATGGTAGCGCCAATGTTGTGGACGGCCGCGAGATCGAGCATGGCCATCAAGTCGTCGCGACCCCCGATGGCGCTTGCCGTCACGCGCTTCTGGCCCATGAGAAGTTCGCCGGCGTGAAGGTTCAACGGTGATGGGGGTACGCCCACGAAGCACAGGGT
>JBFJXU010000020.1:0-16953 GCA_041622975.1 Thermoplasmatota archaeon | reverse complement strand
GTGCTGTTCCAAATCCCGGACCACGCCGGCGCGACTCTGGGGCGCGGCTTAGGCCTTCGTGCATCGTCAACCCCTTGACCCGGGACCATGTGGTCCGTGTGTGAAGGACCTGGAGACGCGTGACCTCGTCATCGTGGCAGGCAAGGGCGGCGTTGGCAAGACCACCACCTCCGGGGCCATCGCTATGGGCTTGGCTCGTGCCGGGAAGAAGACTCTCCTCGTGACGGTGGACCCGGCCAAGCGCCTTGCTGACAGCCTAGGCGTGCCTGTCGGTCACACGGAAACCCCGATTCAGCCGAACCTTTCGGCTATGATGCTGGACCCGGAGAAGGTCATTCGGGACCACCTCAAGCGGTACGTGCACGAAGTGGAGATTACGGAACACCCCATGTTCCAGTACGTGACGAACTACTTGCCGGGCTTGAATGAACTCATGGCTATTGGGAAGTTGAACGACCTGCGCACCGAGGGCCACTTCGACGCTATCGTCGTCGACACGGCGCCGACCGGCCACGCATTGTCGTTCCTCTGGGCGCCGAAGGCCATCGAGGAACTCATGTCCGAGCGGAGTCTCCTCAAGTGGGCCATTCGGGGCTACCAGGTTTGGCAGCGATTGCAATCCACGGCAAAGTCCGTTCAAAATGTCTTCAAGAAGGACAAGGAACGAGGCCCGCCCGACATCGACTTTGAGCGCATCTTCAATGGCATGCAAGAAGAGGCCGCCAAGATTCGGGCATTCCTCACGGACCCCGAGAAAGCAAGCCTAGTCTTGGTCACCCTTCCAGAGAAGATGCCGGTCCAGGAGACCGTGGAATTGCATGAGACGGTCACCAAGGAACTGCAAATGACGGTTAGCCACGTGGTCGTTAACAAGATGCAACCCGATGCGCTGGGCGCCCACAAGGCAGCATTTGACGCCATCAATGCCCAAGACGCCCGTCCTGCTTTCATCAAGGGTGCCGCCAAGGGTGGCCGTGTGGACGAAGGCCTGGTCGCCGCAATGCTGGAGGCCGCCCACTTTGGCGAGGTGCGCCGTGACATGAACCTGGAGCATATGGATGACTTGGCCAAGCGCCTCCCCGGGATGGACCTAGTCCCGGTGCCACTCTACAGGCGGGATGTAAACGGCCTCAAGGACCTAGCCAGGTTCCGCGACGCTGTATGGCCTGCGCCTTAGGCGGCCCCGGCCTCCTGACGTCGATTCCCCTACAGCGTGCCTCGTTGACATTAGGATCCGTCAGGCAACCTCTTGAGACACCAGATGCATCGCCCGCTAGTGGCCGGCAACTTTGACGCTCAGTTTCGCAAGGCTGCGCAGTGGTTACTGGTGCGTGGCGTCCGGCCAAATCACTTCACGTTTCTGCAGGGCCCTGTTTACGTGGGGATGATGTGGGCCGCCATGGAAGCCAAAGCCTGGACCTTTGTCCTGCTGGGAAACCTAGTCATCATCCTGGACGGTGGAGATGGCATACTGGCCCGCGTCGGCGGCCTCCAATCGCGCATGGGGGCACTCCTTGATGCGGCCTTTGACACAATCGGCATCGCAGTTGTCGTTTGGGGTGGCAGCCGCTTTTTCCCGGATTGGTGGCCGTTGTTTGCTGCCCTTTTCATTTTCAACGTGCTGCTGTATGTCCAAAACGACATCCTGGGACAAAAGGCGGTGAGTTACGTCCGTGGCCCCGTCCTCATTGCAATAGTGTTCCCTGAGACCCTGTATGTGGCTGTCGCCGTGGCGTTCTTCATTGTCGCCTGGTTGATTCTTGCACGAATGCCCCGCACGCTTCACGTGGTGCGGGCTGCCGCAGTCCGGCGTATTTGAGCGTCCTCGTACAAGGCACGAACCGCGGGTGCAATCGCCAACAAGCAGAGGATACCCGCCGGCAGGCTGGATAGGAACAAACTACCGAGAACGGGGGTGGCGAATAGCGAGCCGTACGCCACGGCAACGACGCCTAACCCGGCGATGGGCACCCACGGCGGGTGGACCTCATTCCAGAACACAACCAACACCGAAGCCGTACCGAGTAAGCCAAGACCGACGGTAAAGGGCGGGCCAAGGCGGTGGAACAGGAACTCCAAGTCCACGTTTTCGCCCGTAACGGCGACGAATGTAACGACGCCCAGCAGGCTCAGATGGAGCAATGCTAAACCCGTCCCCAGCCCGGCTCGACTGCGCTCCATCAGGAGGAAAACGCTCGTGATGATGCCATAAATCGGGAAGGCAAGCCAGAAACCCTCACCGCTAACGAGTGCTGCACCGAGGGCACTCAGGACGGCGCCGACGATGGCTAGTGCGGGAAGGATCCTATGCATCGGCGCTGAACTCTGGCGGCGCTGGTATTTGAGTGCTAGTCGTAGCGGCCCTTGAACGACTCGGACCAAAGGATGAGGACCAATGTCCAGGCGACCACGATGCTGCCTGCAATGAACAGGTATCGGCCCGCAGCCTCCGGTTGATTGCCACCGTACACGAATCCGAGGCCAATGACGAGGGCTCCCATCATGATGGTGAAACTCGTCTTGAGTACGCCGCGCCCGTAGGTCTGCTTGATACCCTCAAGGCCCGCCAGTTCGATGCGCGTGGACAATTCGTTGCGTTCCACTTTGCGCACCAAGGTGTTGAGTGCATGCGGAAAGGTTCGTCCGAACTTGAGCAACTCACCAAACGTCTCCTCGACCAACTCCTTCTGCTTCTTGGTGCTGGCCATGTTCTTCCACACCAATTGACCGACGAAGGGCTCCAGGATGCTGACAATCTCGTAGTCGGGGTCAAGGTCGCGGCAGAAGCCGTCAAATTGGAACAGGCTCCGTGTAATGAGCATGAAGTCGGGGGGTAGCAGCATCCGGTGCTCTGCCGCCAACGTCAGGATCATTTCCATGATGCGGGGGTCCGCCACGCTAACCTGTTCCCGTTCGAAGAAGTCGAGGATCTTCTCCACGTCGGTCGTGAATCGTTTCTGATCCAGTTCTCCCTGCACGTCGCAAAGGTCCACGATTGCTTCGGTGGTCTGCTCCACGTCACCTTTGGCAATCCCCGTGATGAGTGCTAGGATGGCCTTGCTTCGCCTCTCGGTGACCACGCCAACGGCGCCGAAGTCCAGGAAACACACCTGGTCCGAGTGCATGATCATCATGTTGCCTGGGCTGGGGTCGGCGTGGAAGATGCGGTCAATGAAGATCTGCTTTGCCATGGCGTGCGTTACAATCTTGGCCACGTTCTTCCGATCGATATCCTGCATTTCAGGAGCTTCGACGTTGCTGAACTTGATGCCGTCAATCCATTCCATGACCATGACGCGCTTGGCGCACATGTCCCTGTGCATCTGGGGAATCTTCACACTGGGGTCGTGGCGGAAATTGTGAGCAACGCGCAAGGTGTTCTTGACTTCATACCGGTAATCCAGTTCCCGGTCCATCATGAGTTTCAGTTCTTCCAGGTGGCCCGTGGGCTGCCAGACGCGGCTTGCCGCGAAGGTCTTCTCGATGAAGGTCACAATGCCCCGAAGAATCTCGAAGTCGAGGTACATGGCCTCCTCGATGCCAACGTGCTGGACCTTGACGGCAACCGGCGTGCCGTCCTTCATGGTGGCGCGGTGGACTTGGCCGACGCTGGCGGACGCCAGAGCCTGCTTTTCGAACGTGGCAAACAGTTCTTCGGGAGGTGCCCCCAGTTGCTCGTGGATGACTTCGCGCACCTCATCGTACGTGCTGGGTTTGGTGCCGTCATAGAGTCGCTTGAACTCCTCCACGTAGTCCCGGGGGACCAGGTCAGGGCGGGTTGCCATCAGTTGGCCCAGTTTGATGAAGGTCGGTCCGAGATCCTCCAGGATGCGGCGCAAGCGGGCGGCGGGCCGCTGTTCGCGGTCCATTCGTTGGGCTTCTTCGGCTGCACGGGGGCTCATCATGGCCCGCAGCAGGCCCCAGAAGTCGTGCCGCAGCAGGATGTTGGTGATCTCGTTGAAGCGCGCCGTGCGCCCGCGGGGCTTCACCCGGGGTTGCGTGCCTTCCAGGGCCATCACGGGGCCACTTGGGCGGGACGTATAGAATCCGCTGGTGTGACGGGCCCCTGGCAGTCGGCGGTTACGTCGAGGCCAGGGCCCGCACCAGCGGGGTCATCAACCTTGAGTCCGTCGAGGGCCTGTGGAGCCCCGGGTTTGGACGGTGGATGAAGCCAATGCGGCAATCCCCCGGCTGCGAGGTTTACTTGAGCAGACCCGAGAACTTGAATCGGACCGCCGGGAAACCATGGACCACTTACGGGACCTACGCATCGTCTACGGCCTGCAATTGGACGACCGGCGATGCGAAGCCCACGGAGAATGGGAGGCCCTCAAGCGGCGCCATCGGGATCAAGCCGAGGCGCTAGACCGTGACCTAGATGCCTACAAGGCCATGGGTGTGGTCATCAAAGACATCGACCAAGGTCTGTTCGACTTCTACACTCGGCTGGGAAGCCGCTTCGTATTCCTTTGCTGGCGCAGCGACGAGGAACAGGTTGCCCATTGGCACGAACTGGATGCCGGATTCCCTGGCCGACGTCCCCTAGGGGACTATGCGGGTACAATGAGCACAGGTCTGTCTGTCTGACGAAGCACTTCTTCAGCGACGCTGTCCATTAGGGCACGGCGCAGTCCTCGGCGGCCGTGGCTACCTACGACGATGGTGGATGCGTCGTGTTCCTTTGCGACGCGTAGGATGAGGTCGACTGGGTCTTCGCCTTCGGCGACGGTGGTGACGTCGATGCCGTCTGCTCGCAGGGCTTCGGCAACGTCCGTCAACTCTTGGGCTTCCCGTGCTTCCTGCGCAGCCGTACCCGCCGTGATGCTTTGTCGGACTTCTTCCCCTGCAAAACCCGTTCCCAGGGGGGGTGCATCGAAGGCGTGCACCAGGACGACGGATTCGCCGCTCCGCTGGGCCATGGCGCCAGCTCTCTCGATTGCCTTGCGGCTGGCGGGGCTCAGGTCCGTTGCAACAACCAATGTCACACTACTGGATAGGCCCACGAGTCCTTAGCCGATGGGGTTGGATGCCGCGCCCGGGCTAACCGAGGCGGACACCGTGCAGGTGAGCCGGACGCAGCGGCAGGTCAGCCATGGACGGGTAGAGGGCGTCGCCGAGGTGGACGGTCACGGTGGTGGCGTCGTAGTCCTCGATGGTGCGGCCGTCATCGTTGCTCTTGATGGTGAAGCGTAGCCGTTCGCCCTTCTTGATGAGGTCCTCTTGGGGGTAGAAGTCAATGGTTACCGGGTAGGTCTCATCCGGAATGGCTTCCGGGGCGTCTAGGCCATGGCGGAACACGGGGTTGAGGTAACCGTAGTTCTCGCGACCTCGGATCACTTCACCACTGGCATCAACTACGTCCATGACCACTACCAGGTGGACGCGTTCTACGTCGGGGGTTGTGACGTATAACTCGACGGTGGGGACACCAGAGATCAGGGTGTCCTCCGCGAAGGGTTCGCTGGTGAAGGTGACGTGGTGGATGGGTTCCTCGTCGCAGGGCATCTCTCGACGGATGAAGCCGAACCCAGCACCGTATGTCCCTTGGTGGTGGGGGCAGGCGGTGAACTGCTGGGCGTCCGCGGCGGCAGGGTCAAGCGATGCCAATCCGCCCTTGTGGAAGACGAAAGGCGTCCGGGGCGCATCCACGATGGGCCACGAGGCGCTGCGATGCCAGGCACCACCCGTGTCCTGCACCCAGGCCACGTCCGTGGTGAACATGCCTGTCTCCTCTTCCTTGAGGAAGGTGTCGAAGAAGGCGGCGGCGTATTCCCACCAGGGGCCGTAGGCGTCGTCTGCATCCTCGGGGTATTGGTGGCCCCATTGGCCCGCAATGAGGGTCTTGGGGGCGCCGACGGCGGCACCGGGGAGGTCGTTGAACCAGGTGGCAATGTGGTCCGGCTTGACGTTCCAGTCGGCAAGGCCTTGGGCCATGAGGACGGGGACCGTGATGTTGGCGGCGCGGGTGCGAAGGTTGCGTTCCTGCCACCAATCGTAGTATGCACCGGACTGGTCAAGGCCGCCGTGGTTCAGCATGTTCTCTTGGTAGTCGCACCCGGCTTCCTCCATGTAGCGTGGCAGGTAGTTGGGGCTCTGGGGGTTCAGTGTGGCCATAATGGCGTTCTGAGTGTAGCCCGTGTTGGTGCCACCAAGACTGTGCTGGCCCATGTAAGGGACGCCGTCGTTGTGGTGGTAATGGTAGAAACTGGTGGAAGCCACGACGGGGATGACTGCCTTCAGGTGCTCGTTGCCGGCAATGGCGGCCATGTGGGCTTCACTACCAGGGTAGGAGGCGCCGATGAAGCCTACGTTGCCGTTGCTCCACTCTTGGGTCCCCAAGTATTCAGTGAGGTGCCAAAGGTCGTCAATGTCCGCTTGGCCGCGGAGGTCGAGGCAGCCGGAGGAGTCGCCGGTGCCACGCACATCGGCATAGGCGAAAGCATAGCCTCGCCGGGCGAACTCCACATCAAAGCGGCCGTTGTTGTTGCCGACGGCGGGCTCCACGGCGGAGTCGATGATGGTATTCTGTCCGGGTGCCGTGTAGGGTGTAAACTGGGCGATGACCGGCACGGGCTCGTCAACCACTGGGCGGACCACGCGCACATGGATGGTGACGTCGTCGCGGCCGGGCAGGAAGTGATCCACTTCGATGAGTTGCAAGTCAAAGTCAGGTTGAGGAACTTCGTAGCCGAGGAACGGTACCATCTCGGCATCCGCCTCGTTCCCGTCGTTATCATTGTCCACACAACCTGCAAGCCCCACAAGTCCAGTTAGGGCCGCCACGAGTATCCATCGGTGCATAGCACCGACCCAGGGGTCGACGCTTTGAGCGTTGTGGCGCCAGGGTCCCACGCGGCCTTCGGGGAATGGGGCCGTTTCTCCCCTGAGGCGACAGGCCCCCGGCGCGTGCGTCAAGAACTCTGGCAGCCAGGGTGAAATGATGAACGAAGGGAGCGCGAGAGACGCGGCGGTGAGTGTGCGTTCCCTCACCAAGACTTACCGGATGGGTGAGGAAACAATCCGGGCCCTCGATGGAGTGAGTCTTGACGTGCCCAATGGGGCCCTGATGGCCATCACCGGGCCCAGCGGCAGCGGCAAGTCCACGCTCCTGCAACTCATGGGCCTCTTGGATCGGCCCACGAGTGGCGACGTGGTCATCGACGGTAAATCAACGGCACGACTCGACGACGCCTCGCAGGCACGCGTCCGTGGCCACAGCATCGGTTTCGTCTTCCAATACTTCCACCTCTACCCCAGCCTCGATGCCCTTGACAACGTCGCCCTGCCCCTTACGGTGACCGGCCATGGCGTCCGCGAACGGCGCACCAAGGCCGCAGACTTGCTGGAACGGGTTGGTTTGGCTGACCGTGCCCATCACCTGCCCCATGAATTATCCGGTGGCCAGCGGCAAAGGGTCGCCATCGCCCGGGCCTTGGCCAATGACCCCGCCATAGTATTGGCCGATGAGCCAACTGGCAACCTCGACAGCCACACGAGCCAGGACATCCTTGACCTCCTCATGGAACTCCACAAGGAGGGGACCACCATCGTCATTGTGACCCACGACCCCGACATCGCGAAACTGACCCAGCAAACCATTGTCATCCGGGATGGTCGTATCGATGCGTAGAGCGCGCGTTGCACTTGCCCTCGGCGTCCTCTTGGCGGCACTCGCCGCACCGCCCCCCGGAAGCGCTGCCCTCGAACCTGCCTTGCAGATTACCACGAGGCTTGACCCAGCCACCCTAGTGCCTGGCACCCAGGCCACGCTTACCGTGGATGTGGCCAATCTCAACAACATCACCGCCTACAACCTCCGGCTGGAGGTAAGCCATGCGCCGGAAGGCATCAACATTGAAGGGGACCGAGCCACTTTTGGCTCGGTTGGCAGCCTCAAGACCACGAGCGCAGGTCTGACCCTGAAGGTGGCCGAAGACACGGACCCCGGGCGATACTTGGCTCGCTACACGCTCAGGTACTGCTACGACGTCGGATTGGACGACGAATGCGACACCATTGCCAATACACTGCCCATCCAGGTCCGTGACCCACAAGATCTCCGCGTAACGTCGGTCGAACCAGCCCGCTTGGTACGTGGTGAAAGCACGGACCTCGTCGTCACGCTTCACAACCCCACGAAGACCACGTTGGAGGACCTCGTCGTGTCATGGGACGCAGCCGGCGTGGAACCCTTGGGCAAGGATGACCGCGTCACCATTGACACGGTGGCCCCGAAAAGCAGCGTCTCGGCGTCATTCCCTGTCATTGTCTCACCGTCAGCGCCTAGCGGACCGCTACCAATCACACTGCAGGCGACCTACAACGACGTTGCGGCTAACCCTCGGACTGTCACGTACACCACGGGCGTCGTGGTGCGAGGCGCCGTGTTATTCGATGCAGGCGATGCCCGGTACGACGGCGAGCGCTTCACGTTGACCGTGGGCAACATCGGTGGCGAAGGCGCAACCAGCGTCGTTGTTAGGGCCCTGGACGCACAGGGCGATGTGGTGGGCACCACGTTCCTTGGCACCATGGACCCTGGCGATTTTGCCACCATCGCCATGGACGTGACCAAGCAAGCCGAGTCCATTCGCATCGCCTACACGGACGCATTGGGTGCCCGCCATGACCAAGACATGGACGTTGCCACCAGGGACGACACGCCGGCACCCGGCAATGGCGAAATTCCATGGGCGTGGATTGCCGGCGGCGTCGCCGTGGTCATCGTCGCCATCGCCGTCGTCCGGTGGCGCAGATGAATGTCCCTGACATTCTCGGCCTAGCAGCAAACGGCATCCGGAGTCGCAAACTACGCAGCGGCCTCACTGCCCTCGGTGTCATCATCGGCTCCGCTGCCTTCGTGGCCCTCGTGAGCCTTGGCAAGACCGTGGAAGCAAGTGTCCTTGACCAGATTGGTGACCTTGGCACGGAGCGTATCCAAGTCACGCCGGGTGTGACGGAAATCTTCGCCGAGGGCCCGCCCGACCCGTTGACACAAGCGCCCGACGAGAAATTCACCTTGGCCGACGAAGCCGCGCTGCGGGCGACGAAGGACATCGTGGCAGCAACGGGCACGTATCAAGATCGGATTGCTGTGGCTTATCGTGGCGACAATGCACGCATATTGGTCCAAGGAATCGACCCAGAACCTTGGCGACGCGTTACGGAGCCAGACCTGGTGGAGGGCCGGTTCTTGTCGGGGGGAGGTGGCAACAACGCCATGGTGAGCGAGGGCCTCCTCGGCCTCTTTGACAATCCCTTAGCCATCAACAATCAGTTCACACTCGAAGGCAAATCCTACCGGGTCGTAGGTGTCCTTGCAGGCAGCGAAGAACAGACCATCTACATTCACCGAGAGCAGGCCTGGGACCTCCTTGGCATTGAAGATGGCACGCTGAGTCGCATCGTTGCGCTGCGAACACCCGACAGCGACCCCGACGTGGTGAGCGCTGCCGTCGAGGCATCGTTGCTGCGCAGCCGCGGCCTCAACCCTGACGACCGCGACTTCACGGTCACCACAAGTCAAGACATCCTGCGCGAAGTAGCGTCGCTTACGGCCACCATCCAGGCCTTCCTCGGAACCATTGCAGGCATCAGCCTCTTGGTTGGTGGCATCGGGATTGCCAACACCATGTTCATGACCGTCATGGAGCGGGCCAAGCAGATTGGCATCCTCAAAGCCGTGGGGATGACGCGGCGAGAGATTGCCGTATTGTTCCTTGCCGAATCTGGCCTTATTGGCCTCATGGGTGGCATCATCGGGGCGGTTCTCGGGGGCTTGGGTGCGTTCTTCCTGAGCCCACCCGTGGATGACACCATCAAGGCGACGCCGGACGTCGGGACCATGGTCGGCATGGTGGTATTCGCCGTCGTCATTGGCTCCATTGCCGGACTCATTCCGGCCCTCCGCGCAGCTACTGTGCCCCCGATGGAAAGCCTACAAGGTCCCTGACTACGACGCTTCGTAACCGGCGGCGACTACTGCCGCCACGAGGGCGTCTCGGTCTACCTCGCCCTTCACTTTAGCATGAGCGCTCTCGGATGCCGTGTCGGCGGATGCATCCTTGACGCCTGGCACTCCCTTGAGGGCGTTTACCACATGTGCTTCGCAGTTCCCGCAGGTCATCCCTTTGACGGTCAATTCAACGTCCGTCGCCTTGCTGAACAAGCCCATGGGTCACCATGTGGGCCGTGCCCTTTTTCACCTTGCCTTTCCAATCGTCAAGTGTGCTTGACGACCTAGATCGGGACATTCTGACCTTGCTGCAACTGGACGGCCGGCTGAGTCATCGCGAACTTGCCCGGCGCACGGGGTCCACCACGCCCACCATTGGTGCTCGGATACGGCGCATGGAGGATGCCGGCATCATCCTCGGCTACACGGTGCGCCTTGACGCTGACGCCTTCGGCGGCGGCAGCCCCACCGCAGTGGATGTCCACGTCAAGGCGCGGCCGTCCTGCCACGAATGCCACGCCCGCACGGACCGGCCTGTTTGGGCCACCATCGGCGACCGCCGGCACGTGTTCTGCTGCAAGACCTGTGAGCGGGTGTTTCGGGAACGGCATGACCGATTCAGCAAAGAGCCGTAAGCGGCTGGCCAAACTGTGCGCTACGGCCTACTGTGGACCGCCTTCATCGCTTCGACCCTGATGGGGGCCGCTCTTGTCTCGAGCCGCGACCCTCGCATGAACGCTGTAGGGCTTGGGCTCCTCTTGGTCCCGCTCGTTGCCCTGAGTGGTGTCCTGCTGCGCCACTACCTAGCGGTCCGCGCTGCCGGAAAGGAAGATCAGCGCAAGTAATCCCGTTCGAAGCGCTGCCAGGCACGCTGGATGCTGCGCCCCGTTTTCTTGAGTTCTGCGTACAGTTCTGGGTGCTTGGCTAGTTGCCGCCCAACCACTTTGTCCACTTCGTACTCGGCTTTGTCGAAGTAGTCGCGGGCAACCTCCGCGAAGTCTTTGCCGACCTTGCTGGCTTCCTCACGAATCGCCCGCACGAGGGCAGCCAACGAGTCGTCCTCGTCGAAGCGTGCCAAGCGGACCCGGGGGGATTCGAACCCCCGTCTGAGCCTCCGGAGGGCTCGGTGATATCCAAGCTACACCACGGGTCCAGGGTAGCGGGGCGGCCGAGAGGCGCGTCACTTAAACCGTTACCGTGGCCCCTGCCATGCGGACCACTTCCTCGAAGTGGTTTTTGTCCACGGGTTGCACCGAAAGTCGTTGGCCGCGTTGCACGACCAGCATGTCCTCAAGGGCCGGGTTTTCCTTCAGGTCCGAGAGGGGAACAATTTCGGGGAATGTTGCCACATGTTCGATGTCCACGTGAATCCAGCGTGGGTTGTCCGGGTCTGACTTCGCATCGAAGTACTTGGATTTGGAGTCGAAGGCGGAGGCATCTGGGTATCCCTCATTGCACACCCGTGCTAACCCGGCGACGCCGGGCGGCGACGCATTGGAGTGATAGAATAACACAAGGTCGCCCACTTTCATGTCGTCGCGCATGAAGTTGCGGGCCTGGTAATTGCGTACGCCATCCCAGTAGGTCGAACCCTCCGCTGCTAGGTCGTCAATCGAGTAGACATCCGGTTCGGACTTCATCAACCAGTAGCGCATGGTGGTGGCCATTTGCCCCTCGTGTTTGTGGTTTGCCGATGCAGGCTTCAGAACCAACTGGAGAGGTCTCGTTGGACAGCCAATTCCAGGGAGTCGAAGCCGAAGGCCCCCTTGACGTACGCTTCGACCATGTCCTTGTACCATACCCAGTCAATCTTAGAGCGATCCACGTGTTCCACGGGCCACATGTACTCAATCGGCTTGATGCCGCTCTTGCGTGGCTTCTTCACCACGAGGCGGTGGCCCTGCCGCGCCAACCGGTCCGTCGCTTCCCGTTGGCGTTCCGGGTCCGTGTACAAGGGAAGGGGATCGCGGCAGACGACGAACTTGAACTTGCGCCCCGCCTTGATGGGTTCGCCGATGACTTGCTCCAGGGCTGCTGTGCGGACCGCGAAGTTAGCCAAGGATCCGTCGGGGTTGGGCTTGTAGGACTTGACGGGTTTCACGCCTTGGCGCAGGATGAGGTCGTCCCAATCGGCCTTGGTCACATCCAATCCCTTGATGCGTTCGGTGGTGGCGCGTTTGATAGCGGTCTTCATGGCTTCGCGGGCGTTTTCTTCATCGTCCCACGAAGCCACTTCCTTGAGTGCATCCGCCATGATGTGGCTCAACAAGTTCTGCGCCAACGGCGCCTTGTCGCTGCCCTTGAAGTTGTTGCCCTTGGTCTCCATTTTCACGGCGCCGTCACGGGCGTCGAAGACGAGGTAATTCTTGTGCACCACGAACACCATGGCGTCGTGCAGTTCGGGTTCCAGTTCGAAGCCCTCGTAGTTCAGCAGTTCACGCCACTTGGTGTTGGCCGCGTCCACGGCGGCAATGGCGTCGTCCGGCATGGTGATCCATTTGTCTGCCTCGGGTTCTACGTCGGCATCAAGGGCGGCGGCAAAATGGGGAAGGTTGCCCGCGGACTTGCTGCAAGCTAGGTAGATACCGTCCGTGTCGCCGTACACGACGCGGATTCCCTTAGCCTCGAAGTCTTCCAAAGCATCGTGGAGAATCTGCTGGCCGACGGTGGTAATATTGGCCCCGCCCCAGACGTTGAATTGACGACAGGAAACATTGACTGCCACGAGGATTCCGTGGGTGCCGGCATTGCGCGCGGCCTTGAGGCTCGCGTATGTCATGTCCAGCAGGCGCACCTGTTGGTCCGGGGCGCCGTCTGCTTTGGCTTTGGCTCGGTCATCCTTGACTTTCTGAATCATGTCAAGAACTCCCGTCATGGCCTTGTTCACCATGCCAGGGTCAGGGCTTCGCTTGACGCCGACCATCCAGCCGCGGCCCTTCGCGAAACGTTCCTCGTCCTTGGGCCTGCGCACGTGGTATTTGCCACTCTCGATGAAGTCGTCGTCGAGTTCGAAGAGCCACAACCAGTCGTCCACTTCCTCATCGGCGCGGGCTGGGCGAACCGTGTCGGCGGTGAGGTTGCGGGCCTTGAGGATGGTCGGGTACATGGCGCCCACGTCGGCAGCCACCACGTGGAACCACGGCATGAAGTGGGATTGCAAGTCGCTGTCCGGCTTGAGGGTCATGCCGCCCGGGATGGCGTAGCCGTGGGGGTCAGCCCCGTCGGCCGGGTTTCGCCGCAGGATGACCGTGGGGTGTTCCATCCAGAACGGCATCTCGGGGCCTTGCTTGACAACGCGGAGGTATTCCTTGTCCACGTTCGCCCGGTCGGCGGGCGGCGTGGCTCGTAGTTCCTCGGCGATCTCGATGCGCGTTGGAGTCACTGTGGGCATGCGGAGCAGCACGCCTCTCGCCACTCCTTGGGCACGGCACGTAGCGGGCATCATGCGTTGCTCGCGTCGGGCCCGGATGAACGCCATGTGGTCCCACATCTTCGTGTTGCCACCCGTCAAGAGGGAATGGAGTGGCATGTTCACGGTGAAGCAGAGGGGCAAGGCCTGGGCGATGAGGTTCTGAGTCACGCCCACTTGCTCTTGGATGTCGTGCTGGTTGTATGCCAGGGTCTCGGGCCCCAGGTCCATTTGCGCGGGCTCCATGTACACGCGGTCGGGGACATGGATGCCAAGCCACGGCGCTAGTCCCTTCAGGGAGAAATCGTCGTGGAAGAAGAAGAATTTCCGTGCCGCGTGGAATGTATCCATGCTAACTGGGTGCAGGACGCATGTTTCCTGCCGACTACCGAAGTGGAATGAGGAATCGGGTCGCGAATAAACTTCTGTGTACTGCTCGAACCACGCTTGGGTTCCGGGGCTTAGGAAATTCCCGGAGCGATTCTGGGTGAGGTAGCCTTTGATGCGGTCGTGGATTTGCTTGTTGTCGAAGCCAAGGATGTTGTGGCCTGCCACGATGTCGTAGCCCACGGCCATCTTCGTGAATTGCTCCAGGTTGTCCAGTTCTTCGTCCTTGTTCCTGGCTACCAGTTGCTGGACGTCCCGTTCTTGCCAATCGTTGGGCAAGTCGATGAAGCGGAAATCCATCTCCTCCGTATCGAGGTCCTTGTGGCTCTCAAAGCGCACCGGGAAGTCAGACCAGCCAATGATGTCAATGGGAACGTCGCGGGTTCCTTCGCCATACTTGGTGGTTTCAATGTCGTACGTGAGCACTCGCAAGTCAGCGGGTTTGCCCTTCGTATCCAGGAGCCACCAATCCTTTTGGCTGGCGAGGTCCGCCAGGGCTCTTTCTTGGTAGGGGACGTCGTGTTCAGCAGTGTGCCAGCCGTCCCAGAACAAGGCGTCCGAGATGTCAGGTACCCAATAGGAACGCTTGGCCACTACGGGGATGACCTCCCTGGTTACGCCGTGGTCCCAGAACGACTTGTACTGGGTTGGCTCCAAGACCTCATGCACTTTGGCAAGGGGGTGCTCGTCGGGGCTGCTGCCAGCGGCGTCAGCGACTTGTCGGCTCAGCGCTTCATGCGCGGCGTCAATGTCGCCCTCGGCGGGAAAGGCTAGGAGGCTTGGTCGGTGGTGGGCGACAATCTCCTCGGGGTCTTTCCCCTGCCACCACAAGTGGCTGTTACTGACGTTCAGGAGCACAGGGGTCGCACTGGCGAGGGGTGGTTAGGGGTTGCCGCGGTTCGTCCCTGACGGTGGCGCCCGGGCCTCTTGGAGTTCCCCTGCGTAGAAACTGCGGTGGGGGTCCACGAGCGCATAGTTACCTTGAATTTTGCCGTGATTGACAGCCCTATCGCCCGGCGCCCCAGCTTCCTACAACCCTGAGAGTACTCTGCTGTCATTCATAGGAGTATTGACTGTCGATACCGAACAAGGTGGGTTAGGCTGACATCGCTACGTAGGGTGCCAAATTTCCCTGGGGAGTTCCTTGCTGTTGACCCGGCCCCCTAATCCGGGCCACGGGCTATGAGAGTCTGTTCACGTTGTGCTCTGTACCCGAAGTTTAGGCCACCCGGAGCCGAGAAATCCGGGCTCTCTCACGACGGCGGGCCGCCTGCGCCGTCGGGATTTGCCAGCGTGATCGGGACCTTGTAGCCGATCGCACTGTGGGGTCGGTCCTCGTTGTAGAACCTGCGCCAATTCTCCATCTTCTCGCGGGCATCCGCAAGCGTCATGAACCAATGGGTGTTCAGACATTCCTGGCGAAACTTGCTGTTGAACGCCTCGATGAAGGCGTTATCGGTGGGCTTGCCGGGACGGGAAAAGTCGAGCACCACGCCGTTTTCGTAGGCCCAGAGATCCAGGTCGCGCGAGACGAACTCAGTCCCCTGGTCCACCCGGATCGTCTTCGGATACCCGGCCCTGGCGCAGACCTCCTCAAGGGTTCTGACGACGTCTTCGCCACGATAGCTGAAGCGCGGATCAACTGCGGGTGCGTACCGCGACCAGGTGTCGACAATCGTTAGCACGCGGAGCTTGCGCCCGGTTGCCAGCTGGTCGTGGACGAAGTCCATCGCCCAAACTTCGTTGCTCCCGGCCGCTTCCGGGCGATCCTCTCGGAGCTTCGCCTTGACGCGCCGCTTCGGCGCTTTGTTTCTGAGCTGCATGCCTAACTCGCTGTAAACACGGTGAACTTTCTTGTGATTGATCTCCCAGCCTTCCCGGCAAAGTTGGACGTGCACGCGCCGGTAACCGTAGCGTACACGCGTCTCGCAGATCTCCCTGATGCGGTTCTCGAGCGCGGCCTGCCCGGGCCGGCGGGAGCGGTACTGACAGGTCGAACGATTGACACACAGGACCGAACACGCCCTGCGCTCCGACACGCCCCAATCTGCCTGAACCGTCGCCACCAGCTTCCGCTTGCGGGCAGGCCTCAGAGCTTTCGGCGCACGACGTCCTGCAGCATCTCCTTGTCCAGGCTGAGCTCGGCGACCAACTTCTTCAGCCGGGCATTCTCGTCCTCGAGCGCCTTCAGTCGACGCATCTCATTCGGCAGCAACCCGGCGTACTTCTTCTTCCACGCATAGAACGTCGCCTGGCTGATCCCGGCCTTTCGGCAGATCGCGCCAATCGGAACGCCTTCCTCCGCTTGCCGCAACACAAACGCCTTCTGCGCGTCCGAAAATCTCGATGCCTTCATCGCTCTTCGCTCCTTCTCCGGCCATCCAGGTTAGTACCGGATTCTCAAGCCAAGAGCGGCCCAGATTTCAGGGAACAGAGCAATGCCATCACGCAATAATCAAGCGCATCTGCCTTGAGCACTTGCGACCCGGCAATATAGATGGACACTGCCTCGGCGAGGCCCAAAGCGAAGTTCATCCCCGCCACCAACCAGAGCACGCGACGGTAAGCGGCGGTTTCGTGGGTCTGGATGTCGGCACCGCCGCCGCAGCGCTTCCTTAGGCATGTCCTTTATCTCGCCTCCGCTCACGCTTCGCACTGTCCGACAAAGGCACAAGACACGTGTTCAGCCTGTCGGGTCGAAAGCACGCAACCCCGTCGGAACGACCGGCCGGCATTTTCAGGGTGGTGCTGTAGCCAATCTTCGGTGGACGGCTATTCGTGCATATGCTGGGCCCGCTCGCCCATTCTGCTCATGAAGCTGGCGAAGATCAGCATCATGATCCCCATGGCGATCAAAGCCAGCGCGAAAAACCAGACCAGCAGTGCCGGAACAAGGATGATCAGTATGCCGACGGCGATGAACAGCAGCCCCGGCAGCGCCAGCAGGAACTTCGGAAGCGGCATCTCGGCCATCCTCCTGCAGCTCGCTGCCATCGGGCACATGGCCATCGGACCCTTGCGGTCCGGGCCGGCGCCTCCTTTCTTGGCGGCCTCATTCGGTGTCTACGCGATCAGCTTCGGAGTCCTGTTCGGGCTTCAGAGTCTGTTCATGGGTTGATTTCGTGGATCGTCTATAATCTAGACACAGGGTGTCAGTTGCCTGGACGCTCACACCGCGTCAGGGCTGACCTTTGGACGGGAT
>JBFJXU010000019.1:0-17368 GCA_041622975.1 Thermoplasmatota archaeon | reverse complement strand
CCTCATGGCAACCCAGCGCCAGGCCAAGGCCGCCTTCGGCCGTGGCGAAGTCTTCATCGAGAAATTCATCGGGCGGCCCCGCCACATCGAATTCCAATTGCTCGCTGATACGCATGGCAACGCGGTCCATTACGCCGAACGCGAATGCAGCATTCAACGGCGTCACCAGAAACTCATCGAGGAAGCCCCCAGCCCCGTCGTAACAGAGGAAGAACGCGCCCGCGTCGGAGCCTCTGTTTGCCAACTAGCCCTGGATGTGGGGTACACCAACGCCGGCACCGCCGAATTCCTCTACGAGGATGGAAACTTCTTCTTCAACGAAGTGAACACCCGCTTGCAGGTGGAACACCCAGTTACGGAACTCATTCACGGCGTGGACTTGGTGGCTGAGCAACTACGCATTGCCGCCGGAGAAGAACTGGGCTACGACCAAGCAGGCGTTGACGCGCGGCGCCGTGGGTGGAGTATCGAGTGCCGCATCAACGCAGAAGACCCCTTGACGTTCATGCCCACGCCCGGGCTCGTGCAGCGTCATCAAGTTCCCCAAGGCAACGGCGTCCGCGTCGACACCTTCCTCTACCCCGGATTCACGGTGCCATCCTCTTACGATTCCATGGTCGCCAAACTCATCACGCACGGCGCGGACCGTAAGGCCGCGATTCGCAAAATGCGCCGCGCCTTGGATGAGTACGACCTCGACTTGACCACCAATATACCGCTGCACGCCTTGCTGATGCGCGACCCTCCGTTCGTGGCGGGTGACATGACCACCAAGTACCTCGATGAACACCGGGTCATCGACCGCTTGGCGGGCAAGAAGGAGGAAGCCGATGAAGTGTTCAAGGCGCAAGTCGCCGCCCTAGCCGCCGCGCTCGCCCAGGAGCCGGGTGGGATTGATGCGCACATCACCAAGTCCTACGTCACACCCGAAGGCCCTCTCGTGGACCAACACGGCCGCCAACAAATCACGCCATGGAGGTACGCCTAATGCGCTACGGCTTCACGGTCTCCGGCCGCCAGGTCCACGTAACCCGGGAAGAACACGCTGACGGCCCCATCTTTGATGTGGACGGCTCCCGATTCACGCCCGAAGTAGAGCGCCTCGGCCCGGGCCATTACAGGGTCACGGTCGGCCATGCAACGCACGAATTCCACATTGACCACGGCACCATCAGCGATGGCCGAGATGTGCTCGACGTCGCTATTCGAAGGGCACGCCCCGTCCTCACCCGCGCCGGTGGCAAAAAGAAGGCCGGCAATGGCCAGATCAAACCACCCATGCCCGGCAAAGTCGTCGAAGTCAAGGTGAAGGAGGGCGACTCCGTGGCTGAAGGAGATACGCTTCTGGTCCTTGAGGCCATGAAGATGCAAAACGACCTCAAGGCCGCAACAGCCGGCACCGTCACCAAGGTCCACGTCAAGGATGGCGCCAATGTGGAAGCCACCACGGTGCTCGTCGAAATCAAACCCGACGAATAACCAGGCCGACGGGGGCCAACCTCCAAATCCAGTGCCCGAGTCCCCTCCAGCGTGGCCCCGAATGTACAGGTGCATGGTCCGCCCGTCACCGTGGAAGTGGATGAGCGTGGCATTGCCACCATCACCATCAATCGACCCAAGGCCCTCAACGCCCTCAATGAGCAGGTCCTCGACGCCTTGCATGAAGCGCTCGTTGAGTTGCGTAGCCGTGAGGACATCCGCGGGATTATCGTCACGGGTGCAGGCAAGGCCTTCGTCGCCGGCGCCGACATCGTCCATATGGTCGAGTTCCACCCACGCAAGCGCGTCCACGCCACCCTGGCCGCTGAATTCAGCCGTAAAGGACAGCGCGTCTTCTGGGACCTAGAACGATTCCCGGCTCCTGTCATCGCGGCCATCAATGGTTTCGCATTGGGAGGCGGCCTGGAACTCGCCATGGCATGTGACATCCTCGTTGCCAGCGACAAGGCGGTGCTCGGCCTGCCAGAGGCTCGCCTTGGGGTCATTCCGGGATTCGGTGGAAGTCAACGATTGCCAAGGCGCGTCGGCCAAGGCCGTGCTAAACTCCTCCTCATCACCGGAGATCAAATCAAGGCGGACCAAGCCGAGCGATGGGGTCTGGTCGATGAAGTGGTTCCTCACGACGAACTCATGGACCACGTCCGCGGCATCCTCTCGCGTGTCGCCGACAACGGACCGCTAGCAGTACAGACGGTCAAGCGGATTGTCAACAAGGGTGCCCACTTGCCCCTTCGCGACGCAATTGACCGGGAAGCCGATGCCTTTGGACACATCTTTGAAACCCACGATCAACGGGAAGGAATGCAGGCGTTCTTGGACAAGCGCGATCCGAAGTTCAAGGGCGAGTAGTCACGCCGCCAGCACTTCTTCTGCTCGAGCCGTTGCCGTGTAGCGCCGGCTGCGCCCATCCACGTGTTTTTCCACGAGGCCCTCCTCGACCATGCGGCCGAGGTGTTTGCTGGCAGTAGGGTGTTTCAAGTCCAAGTGATCGCACAGGTCAGATTGGGTTGCCCCCGGGGCCACGATGATTGTTTCCAGAAGCCGCCGGGGCGTTGTCTCCAAAACCAGGCCTGCCGCCGCCCGTTGACTGGCTATCTTGGTGCCACGAATGTAATAGCGCCGCGAGCGTCCTTGGCGCTCCGAGACCACCTCTTCGCTTTTCTCAAGACATTCCAAGTGGTAAACAGCAGTACCCCAGGCTGCCCCCAGCGCTTCTTGGACGTCTTGTATGCTTGCGCCCGGATTGGCATCGATGTACGCCAATGCCTTGGCACGCATGGGGTGGGAGCGGATTGTCTCACTATTGAGGCGAGTAAAGCCGCCGATGAATGGAATCAGGGCCAAGGCCTTGGCCAGCCAGCCCAGGGTCTTGCGGGCGACGGTTCGGACGGGCGCGGGCCAAACAGCCGCTGCGCCCACGGCTGACACGGCGGCCAGGCCGCCTACAGTTTCCAGGGGGTACTCACGGACGAGCCCCGCTGCTTGCCGGGCCGCCGAAGGCGTGTCAGCGGTTTGAGCCGGATGAACTGCTGGCTCTGCCGGGGCATCTTCGGTCGTGGAACTTGCGCCTTCGTCTACCGGTTGGTAATGCTCCTCGACGAAGGGCACGAGTTGTGCCAGAGGCAAGGACAGGTAGCCTTCAAGGAGCCCCTGGTCCAGCGTCGTGACGAGGTCTCCCAGCGTTGTATTCAGCAAGGACGTCAAGCCGGCGGCGCCGTGGATTTGAAGCAACAATGCGACGCCCGCTTCGTCGAGGACGCCAAGTTGTGCGTCCGCCAGTAGGCGTTCAAGGTCGAGGCTGGTCACGAGGCCAGCGTCAATCGTTTGGCCATCGATGGCCGTAAGGGTTTCCGCAACCATCGACTGGGTTGGCTCCAGGGCCACTAATGGGTCCGTCACTGCTGTTGTGATGGTCGTTGACGCATCAATGGTGGTTGCCTCGAGCGTCGAAACAGCATCGCCACCCACGGCCGACGTGGTCGTCTCAACGATGTCTGTGATATCTGCAATCGACGACTCATTGGCACCTGTGGTGTCCTCGACGATGCTTTCACCCTCTATCATGGACGACGCGTTGTTTCCTGTCTCCGATACCGTGTCCACCAGCCCGTGTGTGGTGGTGTCGACTGTGTCTGCAATTGTCGATGCGGTGTCTTCGATGGTTGTTGTGGTGTCTTGGACTGGTGTTGTGTCTTCGACTGTCGTTGTTGTGTCTTCGACTGTCGTTGTTGTGTCTTCGACGGTTGTTGTGGTGTCTTCGACTGGTGTTGTGTCTTCGACTGTCGTTGTTGTGTCTTCAACGGTGGACGTGGAGTCGTCTACCGTCTCCGCAACAGCGTCGGCTGCTTCTGTTGTGGTGGTGAGTGTATCGGAGGTGGTCTGCTGCACGACCTCTGTGGTTTCGCTGACCAAGTCACCTAGGGCCGCTGCGGACGAACTGGCCGCAAGAACCAGGCTAATGGTGACGAGACTCGCCCACAGTGTATGCATTTGGTCCCCCAACCAACTTGCGTTGCCCGACACTCAAGGCTTCGACGGAATTCCCCCCGGGGACAAAGGGGTGAGGGGAAAATGGTGGACCGTCGGCTGTCCGGAGGCGACGTGTCACGCTGGTATCGAATCTCCCTATATGTGGACGGCGCCGAACTAGGAGACATGGCCCAAAAAGCCCGCATTCAAGCACCTACCACGACTTCCGGCTACTTCGTCCCCAAGCGGACGGTCATGCACGCCCACAGGCCCGCGGTGGCGGCCGCCCAAGGCGTCTACGGAACCCTCAATCAGGTTCGCTGCTAATGCTCACTTGGACTCGCCTGGTCATCCACAACGCGAAGATTCACCGACCCACGGTCGGCGTCACCGCAATTGTGAGCGGACCCGCGATTCGCACATCCAATTCACGGCACATCCGGTCCATCAGCCGTGACCCCACCCGGGAATCCCCTTAAACCGGGGTCCCGGGTGGGCCCAAACATGGACTGGAAGACCGGCGATAAGGTAGCAATCCGCGACGGTTACGGAAAAGGGCTCGTCGCCCTTGGGCGCGAACACCCCGAAGTGGTCGCGTTGGATGCTGACTTGGCGGGCAGCACCCGCGCAGCCTGGTTCGAGAAAGAGTTCCCGGATCGATTCTTCCAGATGGGCATCGCCGAACAGGACATGATCGTCACGGCCTGCGGCTTGGCCCACGCCGGTAAAGTGCCCTTTGCGTCCACCTTCGCGATTTTCCTGCAGCGTGGATGGGAACAGATTCGCAATTGCGCCGCCCGTCAGGGCTTGAACGTCAACCTTTGCGGCTCGCACGGCGGCCTCATGACCGGCCAAGATGGTTCAAGCGCCCACGCGTTGGAGGACGTGGGAATCTACCGGGGCCTGCCCAATTTCCGGGTAGCGGTACCCAGCGACGCCGTCGAGGCACGAGAAGCCGTGGCTGCCATGTACGATTACGACGGGCCGACTTACATGCGCTCCACGCGTGCTGCCGTCCCCATTGTTAATGACCCTGATGCGGCCACCTTCCAGTGGGGTAAGGGGCAAGTTGTGCGTGACGGCGACGATGTCACTATCATGGCTAATGGACCTCAAGTGGCTGAGGCGCTGCAAGCAGCCGATGCTAGTGACCTCTCGGTACGCGTGGTTTCCCTGGCGAGTGTCAAGCCCCTTGACTCCGCTTTGGTTCTCAAGTGTGCCAAGGAGACCGGTTTCATCGTGACTGCTGAGGATCACTTCATCGACAATGGCCTCGGCAGCGCCGTCGCCGAGTGTTTGGCTGAGGGAGGTGCAGGTGCCCGCTTGCACCGGGTCGGCGTGCGGTCCTTTACCACTAGTGGGACCCCCCAGGAACTGTACCGGGAATTCCAAGTTGATGCTGCGGCAATTGAAGGCGCGCTCCAGACGGTCCGATTAGCCTAGAATCCTGCCGCCACGCGGCTTCGCGCTTCGCTTTGCTTGTCCTTCATTCGACGGAGGACGGGAAAGGTGACGGAGAGGGGAAAGGCGTTCGGCCCCGGATTATTGCCGCTTGCGACGGTGCTGCATGAACAGCGCCGCGCTCACTGCGGCCACGGCTAGGCCCACTCCCGGCGATGGTGTATCTTCGTCGTCCGGATCTTCTCCAGTAGATGTTGGGCCTTTGGGCGTCAACTCATTGCCGCCAGGTACACCTTGGGTGTTGATGTCATCAACGTAGCCCCGGAGTTGGCCCGTCTCATCACGGTAGTAGGCCGTTAGCAGGTACTTGGTCTTGGTGCCACCTTCTCGGTCGAGGTACTCGGTAACGGTCGTGTCCTCGATGTTGACGATGTTCCTGTAGGGACTTGCGGTGCCCCAAATCTGGATAAAGATTGATGGGGGGCCCCAAGGCTGCCTTTGCCAGGTTAGGATGTTGCCGTCAGGGCCGTAAATGACGGTGAATCCGTCGTTCAGCCACTTGTTGATGTCCCGTATGTTGTGGCGAGTGGGTGGTGGCGTGTCGTCATCGCCATCGCCGCCGCCTCCGCCGCCGTCGGTGTTGTTGTTGCCGGTGCCACCAGTACCACCGGTGCCCCCGGTACCACCAGTGCCGCCGCCGCCACCGCCGCCACCGCCGCCACCGCCGCCACCGCCGCCACCGCCGCCACCGCCGCCGGCGGTGAAGGTCACGAGGGCGAAGTCGGTTGCGGGCACGCCGTTCACGGTTGCAGTAACGTTGGCGGTGCCCGTAGTGGTCTTCGTCAGCGTGGCTGTGTAGGAGCCGTCACCATTGTCTGTCACGGCGCCTAGTGTTCCAAGTGTGGTTGCCAGGACGACGGAGTCGTTACCAGTGGCGATTTGGCCGCCGGTTGCATTGAACAGCGTGACGGTGATGGTGCTGGTCGAACCTCCCGTGCTCGTGGGATTGGCGGTGATGGTGGTATTAGCTGCTACCGGCACAAGCGCGACATCGCGCACCTGTACGGTCGCGTTCGCGCCGATTGGATCACTGTTCACGGTCGCCGTGATGTTCACGTCACCGGTCGTTCCCGGCGCCGTGAAAGTGGCGTAGTAACTACCATCGCCGGCATCCGTGGCAACTCCCATTGACCCCGCGGTGGACGAGAATACCACCGCATCGCCGCCTGCCGTCAGGGCATTGCCGAATGCGTCGAATAACGTCACTGTCACGTTGGAGGTGCTGCTCGTCGCGATGACGGAGGGCACGGCTGCGATGGTGCTGTTGAGCGCCGCCGCAGGGCCAGGTACGAGGCTAATGGTGACTCCGGCGGGCAGGCCAGTACCGTTGAGGCTGGCGTTGATGGTCGCCGTGCCGACGGTGGTCGGTGCCGTGTACGTGGCCGTGTAGTTGCCATCGCCGAGATCCGTGACTGCGCTGAGGGTGCCCGTGCTGGCGGTGATGGTGACGTTGTCGCCGCCCGATTTCTGGCTCTGGCCTAGTACATCGAACAGGTGCACCGTGATGGTCGTACTATCAACGCCATCCGCCGTCAGGCTGGCATCATCCGAAGTAACGAGGCTGGTAGAAGCCACGGCTTCGCCGGGGTCGTCGTCCGTAATGTTTCCAATGCCGCCTCCATCTAGGACGGTCACGAAGGAGTATGCCGAGCCATCGTATTCTGGCGTCGTCAGGGTGACGTTGTAGGTTTCGTTGGCTTCGTCCGTGATGTCCCCGAGGATGGTCACATTCACCGTGACAGACGTGTTGCCGGGCGTGATGGTTGCCGTGGTGGCGACTGCGGTGTAATCTTCCGTGGCATTGGCGGTGTGGTCGGAGGTGGTGAACGTCACGGTGAGATCCTTGTCGGCCGTGTTATTCACGCTCACCGTGAAGGTCGCGTTGTGGTCCGCGTCTCCTTCGACCACCGTCACGTCGTCGATGCTGAATGCTGCATAGTCATCGTTCACGATTGTCGCCGTCGTCGGGTCCACAGGACAAAGGCATGCGAAGGAGGCAAACGCATTCGATCCGCCAATTACCGTCAGATTCTCAGCGTCCTGATCGAAGGTTTCGTTGGCTTCGACAACGCTGTCTTCCACGGTGGATACGGTGAATGTTGCCGTATCATTGACGGTAGCGCTGGCCGGAATCGTTACCGAACCCGTCGTAGATGCGTAGTCAGATACGATGGTGGCCGTGCCAGTGCCGGTTGGGGCGTGGTCGAACGTAATCGCAAGGTCACTAGCGATGTCGCGCGTGGCAGTAAATGTCACACTATCGCCCTCTTCGGCGGGGGCGGCAGTGATGGTAATCGTGGCATTGTCATCATTGTCAATGTTACCGTGGCCCAGCGATGTGCCAAGGGTAACATGCCCGGGGCTGGTGTCCGGGCCGAACCGTGGATCAGCAAGCGTCGCGTTGAACGTCTCATTGGCCTCCAGGACCTTGTCGCCGACGACATTGACCGTCCAAGTGGTCGACAGGTCCCCCGCCTCGATGGTCACAAGCGTGGAGGTTTGGGTGGCGTAGTCGCCTGGTGCGACGGCAGTCCAGTCGCTGGTTGTGGCGCGTACCGTGGTGTCGCGACTCGACACCTTCGTCATGGAGACGTCGAAGACGAAGGCGGTGGTGCCACTGTCTCCTTCGGCCAGGGTCACGTTGCCGATGCTGACTGCCGTGATGTCATCGTTCAGGATGGTACCGAACGAGGAATCAGTGGGCTCAAAGCTGGCAAAGTTGGCCAGAGACTGGTTGGAGGCCCCTACGAGCAGAAGGCTGCTCACACGCGCATGGACGGATTCGTCCGTTTCTACAATTTCATCCGAAATGATGGGTACCTTGACCGTCGTGGATGAACTGCCAGACGAAATTGTTGCGGTCTTGCCCGTGATCGCAGTGAAGTCAGTTCCCGCCAGGGCGAAGCCGCTGGTGGTGGTATCGAACGTCATGGTGACATCTGTCTCCGGCGTACTGTCGGCGCTAAGCAAGAATGTCAGATTGCCGCCCGACTCCGGCTTGGAGGGACTGTTGATGCTGATGATAATGGCATCATCGTTCTCAATGGTTCCTTCCCCGGTATCATCGCCAAATGTGGTGTTGATGGCGGGCGTTCCGTCAAGAAGAACAGCACTCAGCGTCACGTTGAATGTTTCGTCGGCCTCGACGATGCTTTCGTCAACCACGGTAGCCGTCACGTTGCCTGCAAGGGTGCTGTTGTCGATGCTACCGGGGCTAGCCGGGGCACTGTAGTCCGTTGGGTCAACAGCAGTACCGTCAGTAGTGGTGACGGTGAAAGTCACCGGCCCTTGGGCGCTCGTGGCGGTTCCCGTGTTGCTGATGAGCAATTCGATGCTGCCATTGGCTTCGAGACTGGAATTGTCGGCAATGTGCAGGATCAGGGTGTCATCATTGAGAATTGTGGCCACTGCCGCGCCGTCGGAGATGGACAGGTTGCCGTCGGCGGAGGTGTCGCCGTGCGTCGGTGCTGTCATTGTCAGGTTGACGGTTTCGTTGAACTCAAGGATGAGGTCGACGACGGGTGTCACGTCTGCTGCCCCTGTTAGGCTGGTCTTGTTGATGGTGGCTGTCGCGGCAGGGCCCGTGTAATCCCACGGGTACGCGGTGTCGTTGCTGTGCGCAATCGAGACCGTGAGGTCTTCCTCACTACTGGTGGCAGTACCACCTGCCTTGCTGATTGCCATACTGAAGACCCCATCGTCCTCGTAGCCGCTGCCGTTTGCAATGCTGAAGACCAAGGTGTCGTCATTCCAAATGGTAGCTGTGGCCATGCCGTCGTCCAAGCTGAGATTGCCGTCGGCGGTTGTGTCGCCATGTGTGAGGGCAGACAGCGTGACGACGAAGGTCTCGTTGTCCTCGAAGACCAATTCCTCTGTCACCGTGATGTTGATCCAGCCGGCCATGGAGGTGCCATTGATCGTTACGGATGCGCCCGGGAACGTGTAGTCGCCGGCCTCCGTGGAGGTGTTCGTAAACGTCACGGTAGCAGTGATGTTGGCTTGAGCACTGGTTGCGTCTCCGCCGGTCTGCGTAATTGCGAGGCTCAGCGTATCTCCTTCAAATTCACTGTCGTCGGCAATCGTGAAGGACGCGTTGTCGTCGTTGTTCAGCGTGCCCGTGCCGGTGTCGTCACTGAATGTCATGTTGCCATTGCTGGACCCGTCGCCGTGGGTTGGGGCGCTGAGTGTGAGGCTGAACGTCTCGTTATCCTCGAACACCGAGTCGCCCGTGATGCTCACCAGGTACGAACCCGTGAGGCTGGTTTTGTTCACGGTGACCGTCGCCGGGGGGCTGGTGTAGTCGCTGCCTGCTTCGGCTGTTACGTCGGTGGCAGTTACTGTGATGGTGATGTCCTCTTCAGCGGCAGTGGTGGTTCCGAGCGTATCGTTCACAGTGAACGTGAATGTCGTGCCACCATCTGATTCGTAGTCGGTGACATTGTCAATGCTCCACGCCAGGTCGTCGTTGTTGAGGATGGTCCCGCTGCCTGTGTCGTCGGCGAACGAGATGTTGCCATCCGCAGAGGTGTCCCCGTGGGTGGCCGCGCTCAAGGTCGCGTTGAACCATTCGTTGTCCTCGAAGACGGTATCATCGGGGACGGTGAAGTTGACGAAGCCACTGAGCGAAGTAGGGATTGTGGCCGTGTCCCCCGGCCACGTGTAGTCGCCTGTTTCCGTCGTATCATTGACCGCAGTCAAAGTGGCTGTAATGGTGTCTTCACTGCTGGTGGCGGTGCCAGAGTTGCTGACTACCATCGACAGCGTGGTGCCCTCATATTCACTGGCGTCGCTAACGGACAGAATGACTGTGTCATCGTTCTGGATGATGCCTTCAGCGGTGGCGTCGCCAAGGGTAATGTTGGTGTCGGCCGTTGTGTCGCCGTGGGTGACGAGTGTCACGGTCAGGTTGAAGGTCTCGTTGTCTTCGAAAACGGTGTCGTGCGTAATCGTCACGTTGACCCATCCAGCAAGGCTGGTCTTGTTGATGGTCGTCGTGGTTCCAGGCCATGTGTAGTCGCCAGCCTCGGTCGTGGCATTGACAATACTGAAGGTGACGGCAAAGTCCTCCTCGCTTGCGGTTGAGGTGCCCGCAGTTTCCGTGATGGCGAAACTGAGCGTGCCGTCACTCTCGTAGGCCGCAGCGTCGGCCACGGCGAACGTGACCTCGTCGTCATTCTGGATTGTGCCCGTGCCGGTGCCATCACTGATGGTGATGTTGTGGTCGCCAGTGGTGTCGCCGTGCGTGACTGCGCTAAACGTCACCGTGAATGTCTCGTTGTCCTCGAAGACGGTGTCGCTGCCAACGGTGATGGCAATGCTGCCTTCGAGGCTGGTCTTGTCAATCGTGACGGATGCGCCAGGCCAGGTGTAATCGTCGGACTCTGTTGTCGTGTTGCCGAACGCCAGGGTTGCAGTGAGATCTTCCTCTGCGGCCGTGGCGGCACCACTGTCCGTGATTGTGAACGTAATCGTCCCGTCCTCTTCGTATATGGCCACGTCGTCAATACTGAAGTCTAGGTCGTCATCGTTCCAGATGGTGCCCGTCGCCGTGTCGGTGCTGAGGGTGAAGTTTCCATCGGCCGTCGTGTCACCATGCGTTGGGGCCGAAATCGTCAGGTCGAACGTCTCGTTGTCCTCGAAGACGGTGTCGCCCGTGATGGTGACGTTGACGTAGCCGGTGAGGCTGGTCTTGTCGATGGTTGCGGTGCCACCGGGCCAGACATAGTCGCCCGTTTCGGTGGTTGTATTCGTGGCCGCAACCGTGACGGTGAAGTCCTCCTCGGCGGCGGTGGCACCTGTAGCCGTCACTACGAAGCTAAGAGGGCCAGCGGACTCGAAGTCGCTGTCCCCTGCAATTGAGAGTGCGAGATTGTCGTCGTTGTTGATGGTCCCGGTGCCCGTGCCGTCGGTGAGGGTGATGTTGTTGTCCGCTGACGTATCGCCGTGAGTTAGGGCACTGATGACGGCGTCGAAGGTTTCGTTGTCTTCGAAGACCGTGTCGGACCCGACGGTCACCGCGATGCTGCCAGTGAGGCTTGTCTTGTTGATGGTGACCGTGGTACCGGGGAACGTGTAGTCGTCCGCCTCCGTCGTCGTATTGGTCATCGTCAATGTGCCTGAGATGTCCTCCTCGGCGGCGGTCGCGCCACCCGCGTTAGTTATGCTGAACGTAATCGTGCCTTCCGACTCGAAGATACTGTCATCGCTGATGCTGAAGTCCAAATCGTCATCGTTGAGGAGCGTGCCTGTACCATACTCTAGGCTGCCCCCTCCCGCGAACGCGGCAAGGGAATCGTCCCCGCCTGTAACAGTGAGGTTGGCTAACTCTGTAATGATCGTTTCATCGTCTTCGAAGACCGTGTCACTAGTCAGCGTGATACTGATGGCTACCCCGTCCCCCGGCGTTCCACTGGCTGGGATGGTAGCTGCCGTTGACGCGACGGCCGTGAAGTCGCCTGCTTCAGCAGTCCCGTTGGTCAGAGTCTTCCAATCAAAGCTGATGGCAAGGTCGGCTCCAATGTCGCGGCTTACAGTGAATGTGAGTGTTCCATTTTCTTCGTAGTCGTCGGCTGCGTCAATGCTGACCGTCACTGTGTCCGTATCGGTGGATGTCACCGACTCGGCGGCAGTTAGGCCGTCGTATTCGTCACTACTTGATACATCCGCCACGGTGAAGTCAACGTTAGTCGTCTGATTACCGTCTAGGTTGCTATCGGCAACACCTGACACATCCACTTGTTGCGCCGTCGACCAGTTGCCTTCGCCGAATGTGAGTGATGAGGCGCTCGTGACCGTCACTTCGCCCGTGTCCGCGCTGGCGACGTCTATGACTACATCTGTGTAGGGCTTGGCAGCCAAAGTCACGTTGAAGTCGTCGGTGCCGCCTGCGTCTGTAACCGTGGTGTCGCCGCCCGAGTCGGTGATTGTGATGGCCGCAGCGTGGAAATCCACGTCGTTGCGCGTGTCGGAGTCCACCGTGGTATTGGTGCCATCCTGCACACTGAACCCGAAGACCTTGCCGGTGGCCGCGGCCGTGGGGTGACGGATTTCATCAGCGCCCGCTGTGGCGGACATATTGATGTAAATCGTCCCGAGGCCGTCGCTCGAAAGGCTGGCCGCTTGGATGCCGAAGCGAAGGCTGCTAGGGGAGACAACGGCTACCCATGCTGGGGCGGTCTCCGTACCGGCCGTGCCTACGCTGGCACCGCACGCGCCTGATGCATGTGTGGCCTGGACGATGGTAAAGTCTGAGGCCGCGATGTTGGCCCCGAAAAGCCCCGTATCGGTGGGGAGGTCCAGCAGAATGCGGTCTGCCGTCGTCACGGCGCTCGCGGCGGCCGCCTCGGCCAATGGTTCACTCGCCGGCGGATTGCTGCTGGTGGCGCGGTCGTCGCCGCCCGGGTAGGCAATGCCACAAACGGAGGCTGCTGACACGGGCGTAATGACGGCCCAGATGCTGGCGGCGGCAACGAGTGCGAACATGAATGCCACAATGGCTCGGCGGGGAAGCATAGCCCATGCGAAAGTCGGCCTCTATAATAGGTCACGGCCATCAAACAGCGTTGACGTGCGCCATGCTCGCTACACTTTCAAGTCGTAGCGTGTGTCGTTAATTTATGGCGAAGCAAATGGTGTGGCCGCCCTGGTGAACGAAGGTCTAGGGAGATGTCAAAACAGCCACTCCTGCATTCATCCAAATAAAGAATGTGTGGTGATGGATAAAACGATGTATGGGTATTCGCGCCGGCACGTGGTGCGTGCGGGTCGCCAGCAATCGCCACGAGCCAGCCTGGCCCCCGTATCCCTATATCCGAATGTCCAAACCGTGAAGCCACAGGATATGGCCTCCGCGAAGCGAGTGCAGTAAGGCAGCGGCACGCCCATTGTAGGGGCGCTCACGATGGCTAGACCGCTGCCGCGCTTCGTTGCTTCGAGTTGCAACCCATCCCGGGCCGCTACGGTGATCGGTTAAGGCTCAGTTGTAGCCACTGCGGGCCTTGTGCCGGTCGATTTTCACGCCGGTCGGCGCCACAATGAACATGTTCTTGCCAAGCCCGGCGATGTCGCCGTTGATGTCGCCCACGAGTTTCTTCAGGTCACTCGTGACGCGCCGGAGGATGATGTCGTCTTGGGCGATTGCACTGAAGTCGAGCAGGAGCATGTTGCCCTGGTAGACGTAGTTGGCGAATTCGCGCAGTTCGTCGTACTTGCTGATTTCAGCGACCCGCACCATCATGCTGGCCGTGTTGTCCGTGAGTTCGTGGCCGGAGGCGTAGGCCTCGAGGTCGATGAAGTCGTCACCGGAGGCTGCGGGGGCAGCGCTTGCCGGTGCCTTGGGGGTGAAAAGTTCCTTCAATCCCATAATGGCATCCCTGTACGTGCCAGTGTGCAGGCCATGATAAGCACTTAGGCTGGCGCCAAAACCGGGTCCGTAGCCACTTGTAGGCTCCAGCGCCCCGGCACCGCCCCTGCGGAGCGACCGTTAGGCCGGCACTTGACGGCGGCACCCATATGATGGGGGGCCATGTGGCGGCCGCATGGCCTGGGACGCCGAGGCGATTCGAGAACAGTTCCCCATCATCGACCAGACGGTGCAAACCCTGGACGGGGCCGAACGTCCCCTGGTGTACCTTGACCACGGCGCCTCAACCCATGCTCCCCGGCCGGTGCTTAACGCCTACAAGGTGTTCATGGAGCGTTACTACGCCAACATCCACCGTGGCCACCATACCTTGAGCCTGCAATCCAGCCAACTGTTCGACGATGTTCACAACGAGATGGCCGCCTTCGTCGGCGCCGAAATTGGGCCACAGTACCTACTGCTCTCCCAGAACACCACCCAGGCCCTCGATATGGCTGCCCACTTGATGGCCGACACGCCTGGCAAGACGGCGGTCAGCCTCATGGAGCACCACTCCAACGACCTGCCCCACCGCCGCGCCGGCGAAGTAGAACACTTCGGCCTGACGCCCGACGGCCGCATTGACCTCGAGGACCTACAACGGGTCCTCGACGGCGGCGACGTGAAACTCGTTGCCGTTACCGGTGCTGCAAACGTGACGGGCGTGTTACCTCCTGTAGCCAAGATGGCCCGCATGGCCCATGACGCGGGTGCCCGCATTCTCGTGGATGCCGCCCAACTGATTGCCCATGCTCCCATCAACGTCCAAGAACCCGGCCACTCGGAACACATCGACTTCCTGGCTACGGGAAGCCACAAGGCGTACGCGCCATTTGGCAGTGGATTCCTCCTGGCGCCCGCGGAAATCTGCGACGCCGCCAAGCCCTACATGCCGGGTGGCGGTACGGTTACCTGGGTGACGGATGCGGATGCCCGCTTCACCCTCGGCGCCGACCGCCACCAAGGTGGCACCCCCAACATCGCTGGCGCCATTGGCTACGCCGCCGCACTACGCTGGCTCGGCAACATCGGTATCGCCAACATTCGCGAGCACGAGACGGAACTCGCCGCCTACGGCGCCAAGCGCTTCGCCGAACTCGACGGCGTGACCCTCCTTGGTCCGCAAGACGCCGCTGACCGTCTCGCAGTCTTCCCCTTCGCAATTGGAGACCTTGATCATGCCTTGGTCTCAAGCGTCCTCAACTTCGAACACGGTATCGCCACGCGTAACGGGTGCTTCTGTGCCCACCCCTACCTGCACCGGCTACTGGGCCTTGGCGACACCACGGAATACACGGACCCGCTGGATGCGGGCAATAAGGTAGACCTGCCCGGAGCAGTCCGCGCATCGTGTGGCATCTACAACACCAAGGAGGACTTGGATGTCCTGTTTGCTGCCATCGAAGACATCGCGGCGGGCCGAATCCAGGGCACTTACGACGTGGAATCCAGTGACTACTGCAAGCCTGTGGATTTCACGTTCCCCGCGGCCGAACTGGCCGAAGTAGGTGCGCCGATTCAGGTCCCAGTAGGTACTGATCGGGCCTGACCGTTCCATCCCTGTCCGACCGCCTTTATATGTGTCGGGGGCGCCAGTATCAGATACTCCCCTGGAGGACCGCTGATGAAGACCCTGACCCTGCTTACTGCTACAGCCCTCATTCTGGGTGCCTTTGCCGTGCCGGCTGTCGCCGCCCACGACGACGCAGATGATGACCATGATGACACCGACCGCAGCCCGAATCGGGGCCAAGGCAATGCGCGGGACCGGGCAGCCGCCTACTGTGAAGACCGCCCCGACGACCGCCGCTGTGAACGCCTGACTGCCGCCCATGAGGCCAAGGCAGCATGTCGCGACGACCGCCACAGCGATGCCTGTGAGGAATTCAAGAAGCAACACGCTCGCGAACGATACTGCTCCGAACACCCCCGTGACTCCCGGTGCCACGAAGATCGTGCGGCCCAATTCTGCAGCGAACACCCCAACGCCACGCGGTGCCAACAGATCGACAAGGCCCGCGACATTCGCCGATATTGAGCCGATGAGAACGCCACTGACGAACGCTGTGACAAGGCCAAGGATGCCTGGAAGGCCCACAAGGCCAAGGGCCACGCGCATGGCATTGAGCGCGCCATCCAGGCCCTTGAGCACCGCATCGCTCGGCTCGAAATGAAGGAGGTCCGCATCGAGCAGGCCCTCGAAGAAGGCAACCTAACGGACAATGAGACCGCCAAGTACCAACACCAGTTGGAACGCATCGACGCTGCCCAGGAGAAGGCCATCGAGCGCATTCTCCACCTGGAAAGTGTCCTCGAGAAGATTCGGGAGCGTTGGGCCGAACACCGTTACGGCGACGATGATAACGAAACCGGCGACTCGGATGGCAATGAGACTGACGACTCGGATGGCAACGAGACGGACGACGCCGACGGCAACGAGACCGATGATGCCGATGAACATGCCGGCAATGCAACGGACTCCAGTGAAGGTGAATCGGGCGCTGACTCATCCGACGACGCCGAGGACTCTGGTGACGACTCAAGCGGAACCGACGACGGTAACACTACCGCCGGCGACCCTGAAGGGTCGGATACCAATGCGCCCGATGGGGCCGGGTCCGGGGATGATAGCGGCACGGAAGCCGATGGTAACGCCACGGACGAGCAAACCGCCTAAACGCCGCGGCCCCAATCCGAACCCATGAAGGCCCTCAACTATCTCGCCCCCCTCATCCTAATCACCTTCGTCGTGCCGGGGGCGTCGGCCCAGGGTGCCTGCACTGAGGAGAACCCCTGCGAGTGGGTCATTGACATTGACGCAGGGGGCTTCGCAACGCCACCGGAACTCCTTGGCTGGAACCAGACTCAGGGCGACTGGGTCTTCCTGAGCGTCTTCAACGACGATTTGGTTGACCACGAGTTCTGGCTCGAAGGTTACGACCTCTTCTGGACCGCGCCAGCCGGCGACGTCTATGAGTCGGCCCCCTTCGAGTTAATCACCCCGGGTGAACATGCTCTCTGGGATACCACGGCGGATGATTGGGCACCGGTGAATGTAGCCGGCCAACCCCAAGCCGTTGTGGACGACGACGCCGGTGCCGGCGCGGGGGACGATGCAGGTGGCAGCGGCAATGATACTCCGGGCCCCGGCGTTGTGCTCCTGGTTTCCATGCTGGCCGTTGCCTTCATCGCATTCCGGCGCAAGTGAAGCCCCGCGGCACTCGTTGCAGTGGTTCCACTCACCCCGTGCCCCTGTGCTTAACCAAGCAGCCACATTCCTAGACTTGCGGCACAAGCGAGAACAGCAGCCGCAGAAGGAATGCACATGCAACAGTTGGACATCGCGCCCCATATCGATGAACTCACCCGGGCGCTCGGAGACAAGATTGGGAACACGCTAAGCAAGGAGGACCTTGAAGCGGAGTTCCAAAAATACCTCGACTACGGCGTTCCCGTGGAGCAGGCCAAGAAAACCATTCTACGCCACTATGGAGCCACGGCACCTGCCGCTGCGGCCCCCACAACCGCAGACGTGGT
>JBFJXU010000018.1:0-17882 GCA_041622975.1 Thermoplasmatota archaeon | reverse complement strand
TCAACGTAGTGAACGAGTTCCTGCACCGCCTGCTTGCTGAAGCCTGCCGCCCGCATGGCCTTGGGGTTGATGCTGGGCGTGAATTCATTGAAGGAACCGGACGCGGCTACGGCGTCGTAGGCCTCCTGGTATTGAGCCTCGGTGAAGCCCTTCTCCAAGAAGGTATCCCGACTGACCGGGCCGCCTTCCAGGGTACCATGGCCAATGGCGAATTTCTCGACGAGGCGAATTTCCTCGTCGGTGTAGCCAAGGTTTTCGAGCGCCGCAGGGACCGACTGGTTGATGATCTTGAAGTAGCCGCCACCGGCCAGTTTCTTGAACTTCACCAGGGAGAAGTCGGGTTCGACGCCCGTCGTGTCGCAGTCCATCAAGAGACCAATGGTGCCCGTGGGGGCAAGCACGGTCGCCTGAGCGTTGCGCCAGCCGTCAACCTTGCCCAATTCCAGAGCAGCTTCCCAGTCGTCCACGGCAGCGTCGAAGAGCAAGCCGAAGGGACCATCGCGCAGGGCGCTCACATCGGTCCCTTCCATTTGTTGAAGGGGACTTCCCGTGTCACGCAGGCGGCGAGCGGCATCAAGGTGCATGCCGACGACTTCAGCCATGGTGTCCCAGTTGCTCTGGCCCGTCTCGTCTTCGATGTTGAGGCCACGGAAGGGACCCTTCACCGCAGCCATCTCGGCACTCACCTTGTAGGCGTGGCCCGTGAGGATGGCCGTTAGTGCTCCCGCCACGGCGCGGCCTTCCGGCGAGTCGTAGGGCAGACCCTTGACCATGAGAAGCGCGCCCAAGTTGGCGTACCCAAGACCCAACGGCCGGTAGTCGTCGGAGTTCTGCGCGATGTCCTTGGTGGGGTACGAGGAGTAACCCACGAGGATTTCCTGAGCCACGAAGAAGACGCGGATGGCGTGGCGGTAAGAAGCCACATCAAAGGAGCCGTCTGCTGCCAGGAACTTGAGTAGATTCAGGCTGGCTAGGTTGCAGGCCGAGTCATCAAGGAACATGTACTCGCTGCACGGGTTGGAGCCGTTGATGCGGTCCGTGACCTTGCACGTGTGCCACGTGTTGATCGTGGTATCATATTGCACGCCGGGGTCGGCGCAGGCCCATGCTGCAAAGCCGATTTCATCCCACAGTTCGGCTGCCTTGAACGTCTCGTTGACTTCGCCCGTGGTGGGCTGAACCGTGCTCCATTCGCCGCCTTCCTGGACGGCTCGCATGAATTCATCCGTGACGCGCACCGAGTTGTTGGAATTCTGGCCGCTCACTGTGCCGTAGGCTTCACCGTTGAAGTCAGCGTCATACCCAGCGGCGATGAGGGCTGCGACCTTCTTTTCTTCGTTGACCTTCCAGTTGATGAACTCCCGAATCTCGGGGTGGTCCATGTTGAGGGTAACCATCTTG
This sequence comes from Thermoplasmatota archaeon, assembly GCA_041622975.1. Classification (GTDB taxonomy): domain Archaea; phylum Thermoplasmatota; class E2; order JACPAO01; family JAHFTW01; genus JBFJXH01. The sequence goes on along the minus strand of JBFJXU010000018.1, from coordinate 16,481 downwards.
GCAGCGCGCCTCGTGGTGCCGCCGCTCTTGGTGGCTCCTGCCCCGGCGTCTAGCACCTTGAGGAACGACATGAGGCCGCTGGACGTGCCACCACCACTGAGTTTCTCGAAGCGGCTGCGGATGCGGCTGAAGTTGCTTCCCGTGCCCGAGCCGTACTTGAACAGCCGTGCCTCGGCCTGCAGGAGGTCAAAGATGCCTTTGTCTTCAACGAGATTGTCCTCGACCTTCTGGATGAAGCAGGCACTACACTGGGGCCGCTCGTAATTGTTGGCGATCTGGGCGACCTCGCCGGTGATTGGGTCGGCTGCCCAGTTGCCACCAGCGGCGCGAATCCCATACACGTGGTGGTGCCCACAGTTGAACCACACGGGACTGTTGAACGCCCCGCGTTGCGTGATGAGGAGGTACTTGAGTTCCTCTTCGAAGGTCGTTGCATCCTCGCTATTGGCGAAGTAGCCCTGTTGCTCACCCCATGAGCGAATGGACGCGGCGATGCGGTGGCAGACCTGGGCGGCGCTGGTCTCGCTGCCAAGGGTGCCATCGGGTTGGGGAACACCGGCCTTGCGGAAGTACTTGGAAACAATGATGTCCGTAGCCAATTGGCTCCAATCGGACGGGACCTCGGCGGCTTCGACCTCAAAGACGATGGAGCCATCTGGATTCTGGATGACACTGCGGCGCGTGGTCCAGTCAATCCCGTCGTAAGCGGCACCCTTCGTGTAACGGCGCGTGAAGGACAGGCCGCGGCCATCGTTGGCTGGCGTGGGGGCGTCGGCAGCCTCCGGTGTGGTCGTGGCAGCCGCCTCAGATTCGGCAGGAGCATCCATGGTTGCGTGTTCCTCAGGTTCTTCCTTTTGGGCCATGGACACAGTAGGCTGTTCCGGTTCCGGCTCCGCGGGGTTGCTCGGCTCGGCCTGGGGCGCCTTTGCGTCTGTTACTTGGCGGCTGGCCGCCAAGAGGGAGCCCATGGTTTCGTCGCCTGCGACGGGGTCGTCATCGGGCGTTGGCAGCGCCTCTTGTTGGGCGTCGTCGGTCAGGTCAAGTCGCGAATCGGGGCTCATGGCGGTTCCTCGGTGAATGGTGATGCAGGCCCCAGAAGGGACGGGCTGCGCCGGTGTCAGCGCCAAAGCGCTTCATCCACCAGTGCATCCCATCCCGGTCGCTTCTGAGGCCACCAGGTCCCCGCCCGTGGGCAAACCACGAGGGGGATGTGTGGGAGATTCGCGGGGTATTAGGTCGCTATCGGTAACAGACCTACTCCACAGGCACCGAGGGGGCCTTGGGCTTGGTAACTAATCTCCTGTTGATGTCATGTCAGATTCCAGGCGAAATCAAGGGGTCTTGAACCATGGCCCCTCCCCGCTTCACCCTCAGCGGGAGCGAGCCAGCCGACGACCTAAAACGAAGGCATCTCCGTTGCCCGACCCGTGTCCCACGGCGCCATCATCAACGCCAAGATTCGACCCATGACGACGCCGGAGGCTACCGCCACTGCCATCGCCTGGCAAAACGGCGTCATCCTGGCCGTGGGCAGCGACGACGAGATTCAACGTCTGGCGGGACGGCACAGCCTCCCCATCACTGACTTGCAGGGGACCACCCTCGTACCTGGCTTCGTGGACGCCCACACCCATTTCGTCCACGTCGGCGTCAAGCGACTTCGCCCCGACCTAGCCGGCGCATCCAGTCGCCGGGAATGCCTCCAACGGGTGCAAGATTGGCTCCAGGAGAACCCAGGCACTGGCCCCGTCGTCGCCGAAGGCTTCGACGAAGACGACTGGGACGAAGACCGACGTCACCCTTCGATGGCAGAATTAGACGAACTAGCCCGCGTGGATGCGGACGGCCACCCGGACCCCCGGGGCACCCCCAGACCCCTCGTATTCCGTCGCATCTGCGGCCACGTCGCAATCGCCAATACACCGGCCCTAGCGGTAGTTCGCAAGCAATGGCCAGACGACCGACTCGCCCACCCGACCACTGGCAGACTCGAAGAGGACGCCAGCCTCTACCTCAACGAGGTGTTCCCCTCCACGCCTGACCAATTGCAGAGGGCCATCCAAACCGCCTGTTCCACCGCCCACTCCCTCGGGGTCACCAGCGTCGGTGACTATTCTCAAGCCCCCTACCGAGCCGCCCTACAGCAGGCGGCCTTTGATGGCACCCTGACGGTCCGTGTGGCCAGCAGCATTTACCCTGGCCAATTGGACGACGAAATCCAGCGCGGATTCCAAACAGCGAGACCCGGCGCTGGCCCCAAAGACGACGCCCGGATTTGGGAGGCAATGGGAGCAGGTGATTGGACCGAGGCCCATCAGGGGGTAGACCCCGACCCCCGCGACGGTGGCTCCTCCGAGTGGCTCCAGGACAGCGGCCTGAAAATCTTCCTCGATGGCAGTTTGGGAGCTAGGACGGCTTGGCTGCGCGACCCGTATTCAGATGAACCCAATAACGTGGGTCTCCCCAACTGGACCGATGAAGAAGTCCTTGACATGTCGACCAAGGCCCATGCAGCCGGTATTCAACTCCACATCCACGCCATTGGGGACCGTGCCATCGACCAGGCGCTACAAACCTACACGGCACTGGAACAGGGCCAACTAGGTACCCGCCCGTCGGTCGCCGACGTCGACGCAGATACCGCAGACGCCAATACGCCCCTTTGGCAACGGGACCTTCGCCACCGCATCGAACATGACGAAATCCTCACGGATGACCAGATTCCCCTGCATGCGAGGCTGGGTATCGTGGCCAGCAGTCAACCCAACTTCGTGGGTGAATGGAGCGCCAAGGGAGGCATGTACGAAGAACGACTCGGTGAGCGGGTGACCCTGAACAATCGCTTCGTCACCATGAAGAAGGCTGGTATTCGCCTTGCCTTCGGAAGTGACGGCATGCCATTTGGCGCACCGACGGGCCTGTTGTCAGCCATGAACCATCCGGTGAAAGAGGAACGATTGAGCATTTGGGAAGCCATCTGGCATTACACCAACGAAGCCGCTTGGAGCTTGCATATGGAACCGACCGAATCCCGACCCGGCTGCGGTGTCCTGACGCCAGGCGCCTGGGCCGATATGGTAGCAATTGTCACCGATGCTACCGAAGACCCGACGGATCTAATCGAACATCCAGATACTCCAAGGCAGTCAGATACAACGGCTCAGACAGCCGATTCTCCGAGCAACCACATCGACGTCATTGCCACCTGGGTGCATGGGACCAAGCGTTTCGAGCACGGCAGCCCCTCCTCTCCACCGTAAGAAACCACCAGGATTCACTGTGAACGGTAACACCGAGTTCACCGTTACGGGTCAGGGCAAGGGGAACCCCATGAATGCGCATGGAGCGCATTCGGGGTATGGAATCGCTGTTTAGCCAGAGATTTCTCTGAGTCAGAGGAAGCATGGATGATCTTCCTATGCAAACTCGATGCCCATTTTTCGGCAATCAAGACCAGCGTTCGTCCGAAGCTTCAAGAAGAAGAGATTCCTGGAAAAGTCAGGTATTGTCTCTCCAAATGAAGAAGAAGAAACCTTTGCCTCTCTTTCAAACCATTCCATACGTTACCATGGGGTTCCCCTACCCCCTCTTGCCACTCCGAGACTGATTCTCCATCACCTGCATACGTCCCCACATGCACTCCGCAAACCCTTGCTTCATGTGCAGTCTCTAGGTCATAGCAAAGCATCACGGCCAGGGGCTGATGAAACGCAACAAGTGCCAAGGCAATGTTGCTAGCGGTCGAAGGGTTGCTAGCGGTCGAAGGCTGGCGTTGGGGGTGTAGAATGGTGCTTGGGCGGAGGCCGGCTCGCCTGGCGTGGCCAACCGCGGCGGCTTGGCGGCTGGATGCTAGGAACGAGCCAAATCAATCCGCCACAATGGTCACTCTTATGCTCGCACCGTCCCTGGGGGCCATGGATGCCTACTCGGAGGACCACTGAGGTCCCCATACCTCCCGGAGAGATCAATGCGATCCGGGACCGCGTCGACGCCCATTACGGCGCCGAAGTGTGGCAACAAGGTGCCACTCGCATCCTGGTCATTCGCACGCCCGCCGAAGCTCCTGACATGGTCAACGACGTGGAGCGGGCTGTCGAGTACCTTACACCTGACCAAGTCGACGACTTGGACAATGTCGTCATGATCGGCAGCCGCCGCAGTCATGTCATGCCCACTGCCCCTTTTCGTGACCTGATGGCTCAGCGAGTTGCCTTCGACAAGCAGCAGTGCCAATACATTCGCAACACCACCCAATCCGATCAGTGGTCGTTCCGAGTCTACAAGGCCCAGGGTGACCCGCGCCGCGATGCCCGCCTAGCCGTCCACGTCCCCGTGGACAACTTAGAAGCCCTTGACGAGGATCGCCTCGATAGGCTGGCGTCACTCTTGGGTCCCGAGGCGGCCAAGGGGCGCTTCGAAGGCGTCGCGTGCGCCTACCTGGTGAGCCGCAGCGACGAAGTGCGTCTGCGCGCCGACCACTTCGCCAAGGAAGTCCAACAGCGATGGAATTCCCATGAATACGAGCGGCGCCGCAAGGAGGACGAAGATCGCCAGCGCCGCATTCGTCAAGCAGAGCGCAAGCGCCTCATGGAGGACCTTGCCAGGCGCTATCCGAAGCGGGAACGTGCCTCTACGAGGTCTTCAGACCCCTTCCGGGCCATCGACGAGCACCTCAAGGGCCATGCCGCCGAGCGGACGCATGCATTGCCGGAAGGGGCCCGCCCGGATACTTTGAGTGGCCAACACGCCACCCCCCGGCACCGTGCCGACCCGTTGGACGTAGAAGTCGAGCGCACCCAACGCCCCGTCACCCAGCACAGCCCGCCACGGCGCGAAGAGCCGCTCTTCGAGGTTGACAGCCACGTGGATGCCCCTGGCCCCCAAGGGATTCGGCGGGATGGGCGCAGCCGTCTCACGGACCATTTGGAGAAGGCTGGTTACTCAGTTCTCCTAGACCCAGATGTCCCGGGACACCAAATTCAACTGGCCGCCGAGCGCGACGACCATTACCCCGCGCGCATCATTGCCATCTTCCCGGCGCGGTTGGACCGGGCGACGGCGGAGGAATTCCTTGCCAGTGCCAACCGATTGGATGCTGAATTGGGCCTCATCGTAAGTGACACAGCCGACGCGGACGCGCAGGGCCGTCTTGTGGCGACCAAGGTCAAGTGGCTGCCTCCAACCGACATCCCTCACCTCAACCTATAGACCCCGTTTCTGGACCTGCTGCGCAGGTGAACGTTGTCCTACCGGTGCCAAGGGTTGCCTATCCCGGCACCGTTATGCTAGACGCCCAGGTGGAGGCCACATGGAGGAGTTCCGCCGCGCAGATACCTTGACGGATGACGAACGGCCTCCTGAACAGGGGCCTTCTGAGGAGGTTGATTCGGCCAGCACGGTGCCTGAGGTGGATCAGGAGCCTGCGGTGGCAGACGAGGTACGATCGCCCCCACCTGCTCCCCCAGTCCGCCACGCCGGGCCAACCAGGAGCGACTCCCCGCTTGCGGAGCCTAACCCAGACGTGGATTCCCTGGGCCAGGACTCGCGGGATGCACCCCTAGAAGCGGGGAATCTCTCATCCGAGCCAACGGGGGCACGCGACGGGCAACGGGCGGCGCCGGAGCCCGCAGGAGGAGCGCTTGGGCCCGCCTTCGGGGATGGCTACTACTTGGCAAGCGGCTGTCAAACCCTGGATGAATTGCTTGGTGGTGGCCTTGAGCCAGACGCGGTGACGCTCATCTTCGGTGAGGCGGGTAGTGGCAAGACCAACTTCGCGATTCAATGCGCTCGCCAAGCGACGCTTGATGGCCGCGTCGCTTACGTGGATACGGAGGGTTTGAGTCCCGTCCGGTTGGGGCAGGTCTTTGCTGCTGGTGGCGATATTGAGCGATTGGCCAGGTTCACGCCCTACGACTTTGCCCAACAGGAAAAGATGGTGGAACGCGCTACGCTCCTGCCGGACCTTCGTTTGGTCGTCGTGGACTCAATCAACATCCATTACAGGCTACAGATGGACGGTGGGGAAGGGGAGCGCGGGGCCAGTCGCTCGATGCTCAAGCAACTGCATCACCTCATGGGCTTTGCTCGGCGGGCCCAGGTGCCGGTGCTCATCACGGGGCAAGTGTATGACGGTGAGGATGGAACCCTACCTTTTGCCCGGCGCACCATGGAGCATCTTGCCAAGGCGATGGTTCGCTTCGAAAAACGACCCGATGGGCGGCGCATGGCGACGATTCTCAAGCATCGTAGTATGCCGGATGGGCGCCGGGCCAGGTTTACCATCGTGGACGACGGCCTGCGCCCGTGATTCGGTCACAGGATCGTTGGTAATGGTTTCCCTCGCCGCCCCCCATGGTGACGGCGAGTGCCGAACGGGACATCGGCGGCGCCTATCGCCGCATTTTCACCCCATCCCCAGGAGGAACTACAAGAACGCGTGGGTAAGGCCGCTAGGGCGCTAGAAGGTCGGGCACACCGACCCCACAGGCACAACGCTTTTGACCACCCTGACCCACAGGCCCAACTTGATGAAGGGTGTCCTTCCGCTAATCGCTACTTTGGCCCTACTGGCCGCGGTACCGGGCGCTACCGCTGTCCAGGTGCTCGACGAAGTCCCTGACTTACCCGGTCTGGACGACGCCCGCGAGGCTGGCGAGGCTGGCGGCACACCCATTGACCACGCCTTGGGAGAGGAAGAAGGGGCCCAAGCCCGTCAACCTGTATTGGACGGTCCGCAGGCCCTGCGTGACGACATTGACTTGTTTGGCACCATTGCCTTGGTCATTACCGGCCTTGGCGTCACTGGATTTGCCCTTGTCACTCGGTACGTGAGCCCCAAGGAGGCCCTCAAGAACCCGCAGCGCTCCATGCTGTACGGTTTCATCAAAGCCCAACCGGGCGTCCATCTTAAGGGACTCTCGGAGGAATTCGGTATGAAATCCTCCAGCATCCTTTGGCACATCCGCAAACTGGAATCTGCAGACCTCGTGCGCAGCGAATCCAGTAACGGCTTCCGTGTCTTCTACCCCGTCGAAGGCGGGGTCGCGGCCAAGGAACTGGGCCGTGCTGTCAGTCTCATCCAGAACGCCAACGCCCGTCGCGTGCTCGAAGTGGTGTCCAGTAACCCTGGCATCACCACCAAGCGCCTAGCGTCCCACATTGGCATCAGCGCCGGCAACGTCCGCTGGCATGTTCGCAAAATGCGCGACGGGGGCCTCATGGAGGAACTCGTGCGCAGCGACCAACGCTCTCTCTACCCGACGCCCCTGGGCTCCAATGCCCTGGAATCGGCTGTCGGACGTCCAACCACCAACGCCGTGGCGGCGAACGCCACACCCTCGGAGTGAACCACATGAAGAAGATCGCCCTGCTGAGCCTGCTTGCCCTGCTGCCTGGTGCCCAGGCACAGATTGACGACCCACTCGCCTCTGAGGGCGCTGGCCTCTTCGAGGACCCCCTTGTAGTGGGCCTCACCGCCGGTGGCCTCGGTATCATTGTACTGGCCGGCGCTGCCTATTTCCTGGGCGTCGGTGGGCTTCGGCACATCGACAAGGAAAACGTCCTCGAGCACCCCCTTCGCCAGAGCCTGATGCAGGTCCTCCGTGAGGAACCTGGCCTGCACCTGCGTGAACTGGCCAACCGCCACGAAACCGCGGTCACCAACACGCAATGGCACCTGCGCAAACTCGAGATGGCTGAACTGGTCCGCACCCAGAAGGTTCAGGGCCGCCGCCTCTACTACCCCACCGAGGGTGGCGTCGAGGCCCGCAGCCTTGCCCTGCGCAACGCCGCGCTGCGCAACCCCAACGCTCAATCCGTTCTTGGCTTCATTCAGGCCAACCCTGGCTGCAACCAACGCACCGTGGCTGAGAGCCTACACATGAACCCCGGCACCATTCGCTGGCACCTGCGCCGCTTGGAAGCAGCTGGTCTCATCCGGGCCCTACCCGAAGGTGCACAAATCCGCTACTTCGCCACCGACTCCGGTGCCGAGCGCCCGCCCAGGCCACAGGCTCACCCCTCGGCTCAACAAGAACAGGTCGAAGAAGAAGCGTAAGCAGAACCCGGCCGTTGACCCCCGAGCCATAACTCAGTAGTGGTTCACTAACACTCATTTATGGGTCGCGGCTCGGCGCGCTTGTGCTCCCGCCTTGCTTCCGGCTGGCGGACGACGTGTTCCCCAAGGTTCGCGCCGTCGCCGCCCACCAGATGCACCGCAAGGGCGTGAGCCAAACCACCATTGCCCAGCACTTGGGCGTCAGCCAAGCCATGGTCAGCAAATACCTGGCCAAGAGCGCGCCCGATGACGCCCTTGCCAGGCGCCTTGCGCGCGACCTCGATGCCACCGCGCCGGGTGCCCAGGCGTCTTGGTGCAGTACCTTGGCGGCAGATACCGATGCCCTGCGCGACATGGCGGCTGCCATCGAAATCCTGGCCACTGCGCCAGGAATCATCCCACAAGTTGGGCTCAACCTCGCCGTAGCGCCGCCCGGAGCCACCGCCCCAGATCAAATCCTAGCCCTGCCAGCGCGCATGGTCCGCGCTGGTGACCAAGCCGTCTGCCCGCTCCCCCCTGCGCCAGGTGCAAGCGGCCACCTGGCCCGGATTCTCCTTGCTCAGCGACGCCACAATCCCGCCTTGGCGGCCATTCTCAACGTCCGCGCGACAAGCGACATACAAAAGAGGGCCGGCCGCCTGGGAACCGTAACGGAGGTGGACCGAGGTGGCGACACCACGGAGGCACCACTCCTCGCAGCGCGCGGGGTCATCCTCCACGACCCCGGCGCCGTCGGCCTCGAACCGACCCTCTATCTCCTGGGAACAGACCCCATCCGTCTCGCTCGCAATGCCCTCACCCTGGTACCATGAACCGAACCCTCCTTGCCACCACGCTCGCCGCCACCCTCCTCACCGCCGGGTGCCTTGATTTCTTCAACGAAGAGGACAACGACAGACCCTCTTACCAAGACCTAGGCTTCGACGGCAACGAATGGCCAGACCTTGAAGGCGCCCAGATTACCGTCCTTGACCACGGAGCATTCGGCGCTTTTCAGGAAGCCAAGAAGGCGTTCGAGCGTCTCACCAATGCCACGGTCATCCACGTTGAGGGGGACGATGCCGGCACGGCCTTGCAGATGGCGTGCCTTGAAACCGGCGGTGACGCCGTCCCCACCTTCGATGTCATCTACGGCATCGACAACATCCTGCTCACCAAGGCGCTCAACTGCGGGGCCGGCCACAGCATCTTCGAACCCTACACGCCCCTATTGGCCAACCGCATAAACGCCCAGCATGTGTTCTTCCAGGACTCCCTGGACGACGAGGAATCTTGGCCGGCCACGCCCGTTGACCACGGCTACATCGCCGTCAACGTGGACGACCGCCACCAGGCCCTCGAAAACGACACCGTCCTCACCGTCCACGACCTGGTTAGCAATGCTGACCACTTCGTCACGCAAGACCCCCGCACCAGCACCCCCGGCCTTGGCTTCCTGCTGGCGACCATCGACCGATTCCCAGAAACCAACAACCCGGAACGCGTTGACTGGAAGGATTACTGGAACGACCTCTTTGCCTCCGGCCTCACGGTCACCACGGGTTGGACCGAGGCCTACGAAGGCCGGTTCAGCGGCGGCTACGGATGGGACAGCGGCCAAGCCGACAAACCCATTGTCACAAGTTACTCCACCAGCCCTGCCTACGAGTGGTACTGGGACCAAGTCTATCCCGAAGCCACGGGAGAATACGACCCCGGCTACCACTACGAATCGGACCCCGGCAACCTGCCCCGAGTGCTCCTAGACCGGTCCATGGTCTTCCACCAAATCGAAACCATGGGCATCGTTAACGGGACACCCAACTTGGCCGCAGCACAAGCTTGGATTGAGTTCACGCTGACTGATGAATTCCAGGACCTCATGGCAGAATACCAAGCCGTGTACCCGGTGGTCTCCCGCGACGTGTCCAGCATCTTCAGCGGCCTTGACCCGACCATCCGGCGCGAACACGTGACTGACCTCGACTACGTCACGATTGGTAGCAACCTGCAAGCATGGCTGGAGGAATGGGTCGAGATCTGCGAAGCCCATGACTGCACGTAATGTGCGTCTCGTAGCCTACGCATTTCTGGCCGTTTTCTTCGCATACCCCCTGGTTAGAGCGCTGGCCGGATCTGACCTTGATGCCTTCCTCTGGCTCACAAAACCATACGCATCGAGGCGCATCGGGGCAGCGGCCTGGCAGGCCACGTTGTCCTTGCTGGCCACCATGGCCGTCGCCGTGCCGCTTGCACTCCTCCACCAGCGCCACGTCCCGGGCCGCCGAGTGCTCATGGCGCTCCACGCAGCTCCGTTTGTCTTGCCGGTGTTCGTCGTGGTGTACGGCATCCAAGGCACCTTGGGCCCCTGGCTTGCCGGTACTGCGCCGCTGGTAGGGGTCGTCATTGCCCACGCCTACTACAACCACGGCTTTGCCGCCCGCCTCGTTAGTGACGCCCTCGACCGACGCCCGCGTCGCTTGGAGGAAGCAGCAGCAAGCCTCGGCCACCGCCCCGCCGGCGTTTTTGGCCGTGTCACCGCGCCTCTTCTTACCCCCAGCATTGCCAGCACCGCCCTTCTCGTCTGGCTGTTCTGCTTCACGAGTTTCGGTGTAGTGCTGCTCATGGGCGACGGCCTCTCCACCATTGAAACGCTGCTCTACCAGAACCTGCGGGGCATCCATCCCCGGACCAATCGTGCCGCCGCGCTTGGCATCCTCCAACTCATCATCAATGTCAGCCTCATCTGGGCTTACCTTGGCTTGCAGCGGCGAGCCTTCCGTGACGAGGCCACACCCAAGCGACCCCGCGCCAATGTGCTTGCAACCCTGACCGCCTATGGCGCCGCTGCCCTGGCACTTGCTCCCGCGGCCACGCTTCTCATTCGTGGCTTCATCGTCAACGGCCAATGGAGCCTCGAGCCGTGGCGCCTCATCCTTGACCCTACACACCCGGGTCACCCCGCCGGCTTTCACCTTGCCACCGTCATGGCGCGGAGTATTGGCTACGCGGTCGGTGCCACAGTGCTCAGCATTGCCCTGGCCTTGGCCGTTGCATACGGCATGCGGCGGGGCTTGGAACTTGCCGCGGCCATCCCACTTGGCACTAGCAGCGTGCTCATGGGCTTCGCCTACCTCATCACTTTCGGCGCCACGGGAATCGTTGATTTGCGCGGTAGCTCCACGGCCATCATCATCACCCACGCTCTCGTTGCCTTCCCCTTGGCAAGTCGCATCATCATTCCCGCTCACCACGAAATCAGCCACCGCATCACGGAAGCAGCCAGCACGCTTGCTCCCCCGTGGCGCGTCGTGACGCAGGTACACCTTCCCCTGCTCCGCGCACCATTGGCCGCCGCCGCTGGCCTCGCCGCTGCCATCAGCCTCGGCGACTTCGGAGCAAGTCTCATCCTCATGCGCCCGGACAACATGGGGCTAGCTGTGTGGGTGTACCGCATCGATCAGCCCTTTGACCCAATCGCGGGCGCCGCCAGCATCGCCTTGGCTGGTGTGCTCATGCTCATGGCCGCCACAGGCTTTGCCATTGCGGAGGCCAAACGATGCTGAAGGTCGAGGGGCTGTCCATGGCATACCATGCCGACCGGCCGGTTCTCTCTGGCGTTGACCTCACCGTCGCACCAGGCACCTCCACCTTCATCCTCGGGCCCAGCGGCTGCGGCAAGAGTACACTGCTCCGTTGCATCGCCGGACTGGAACGACGGTACACCGGGGCCATCGCCCTTGGAGGCGAACGCCTCGACGCCTTGCCGCCGCACAAGCGCCGCGTCGGCTTCCTCCACCAAGAACCGGCTTTGTTCCCGCACCTTGACGCCGCCGGCAACGTAGCATTTGGTCTGCCGCGCCGGGAACGCCACCGCGCCGCCGAGTACCTAGAACTCGTGGGTCTGGCCGACCGGGCCAAGGCAGCCGTGGATGAACTGTCGGGCGGGCAACGTCAACGCGTAGCCCTTGCGCGGACCTTAGCTGCCGGGCCTCGGGCCGTTCTACTAGATGAGCCCTTGTCGGCCCTTGACGCAGACCTACGGGGTCGCCTCGGACGTGACGTCCGGCGCCTACTTGCTGAGGCCGGTGTGCCAGCCGTCTGGGTTACCCACGACGCCGGCGAGGCCGACGCCCTGGGCGACCACGTTTGGCGCATGGAGGCGGGCGTTCTCAGCCCCGCATCAACTTCCGCAAGCCATCCAGAATGACCTGCAAGTGGACAATGTCTTCCGCGTTGTACACACACAGATCGTTCTTGATGCCCTCCTTACGATTGCGCTTGTACGTTCGGTACAGCCGCAGGGCATGGTAGCCATCCTTGACAGGCAGGCGCTTCTTCTCGTAGCCGAAGAACATGGCCACCTGCTCCGACTTGAATTTCCGCACAGGCAGGTATACCCGCTGTGTCTCCGGGCTACCCGTATAGACCAGGTCGTTTTGCAAATCGAACCAATCCACTTCCTGCAGCCACTTGGTGGGCATGCCGTACTTTTCACAGGCGCGGCGTAATTGCACCGTATCGCTACTGCGGCCGCCCCAGGTCACGACAGTGGGACGCTGGTCCTTGCACATGGCCTGGAAGTCACGTAGAAGCCCCTCCTGGCCCTTGCGAGTATGCTCGAACCACTGGAACACGTCCCCTTTGGCGTGGTCCATGAAACCGTACAGAAAAATCTCACTCGTTGCCCCATCGAACTCCAAGTCCATGTGGATTATGGGCTCCTGCAACTCGAAGATGCGCGGGTCCTCCGCATAGACCACGGCGGACCCCTTGGAGTGCGCCTCAGCATAGCCTTGCAGTAACGGCAGTTGCCCCAGGAAGCCCTCATCGCCCTCAAAGGCCGGGTGGCCGGCGAGGTCGCCGAGGTCAGCCTTCCAGAGGGCCTCAATGGAGTCGATGCCGGCGGCCATGAGGCGGTCAGCGCGACCCTGCTTGATCATGGGCAGGTCCGTGAGGTCGGAGGACAACGGCGGCACGACCCCGGCCCCCGTCAAAAACCTCCTGTCTCGAAACGCCCAAGACCAAGGCAGCCCGTGGCGGTGTATGCGCGTCGCCTTGGCCACGTTGATCCTGCTCTTCGTGGCCCTGGCTGGCTGCACGTCACGACCATTGGGCTTCGTCTGCGACGGGGCCGTCGCCCCTGACGACGCGATTGTGGTACGAGCCGAGTACGACCCCTTCGAAAACAGTCCACCGTCTTCGGAAAACGGCTATGTCGTCTTGCTCGTCGGCCACGAAGAAGTGACGCGCAATGGCCTCGACCGCGAAGGCTGCGCCGTGCTGCTCCCACCCGAGCACGGGACATACGTGGCCCGCGCCGAAGTTCCAATTGACCCGGACTGCTCGTATGTGGACGACCTAGTCACCGATTACGCCGGTGGCTTGGTGGAGGTCTCCCTCCTGCTTGTGATGGCTTGTCAGTGAATCCAGGTGCTACGCTGCCGTCAGCGGTCGAGCCACCAAGGCCTGCAAGCGGGCCATGAGGCTCTTGACAGCAGACGGGGACGGCGGGCCGGCGTGGCGCCAATGGATGCGTCCGGTCCGGTCCAGCAAGAACACGTGAACCTGGCCGTCGCCTTCAATGTCGAGTTGTTCACGGAATTCGGCGCGGTCGGTGTAGATGGTAATGGTGCGGTGCCGCGCACTAGTACCCCGAATGCCCATGCGCATGCCATTGTCCACCCACCAGCGAAAGAGGGGCGATCTGGACGGGAGGGTCGGCAACTCGTAGTAATCAATCCCTGGGAACGCGTCGCTCAACGCGTGCAAATGTGGAATCCAGGCGTCACAAATTGCCTGCTGGCTGCGATGGAAGGGGACCAGCACTACGTTGTGCGTTCCTTCTAGGCCGGTGGGGACCACGAACGGCTCCTTGTTGAGGCTGCGCGCCCGTAACTCGGGGAACCGCGTGGGGCGAGGCATGGCATATGGTGGAGCGACCGTTGCCCTTGAGGGAGCGGAAAAACCCCGGGCGGGCTTAGGACGACGGGGCGGCGGGGTGATGCACAGGCGGTGTTGCCTTACGCGGGCAAGGCAGGGGCCTCTGCAAACTCGCCTTCTCGTCGTTCGACGGGTTCGCCGCCCAATTCCACGAGTTCGTTGCCGTTCCACTTGGGCCGTAGCAGTTCGCGGGGTTTGCAGGTGGCCAGGAGGTAGTTGGCGACGATGGGCCAGGCCATGATGACGTCGGCGTAGCAGGTGGCCTTGGTGGCCTTGGCGTGGACCTTGCCCCAGGCCTGCGCCTCTTCCAGCGTGGAGCCGGAGAGGCCGTTCCATTCGGGGCGGTCCATGGTGATGTTGACGGCGTATTCGTGGCCTTCGCGGTCCGTGTACTCGGTGGTCTCGCACACCACTTCGCAGTCGTTGACGAAGTTCTTGGGGACGCCGCCGCCGAGGTAGATGACGCAGGACTTCTTGCTATTGCCCTTCAGTTGCGTGATTTCCCAGTTGTCTGCCACGGGGTCATGGATGAAGCGTTTGGGCGTGCCCGCTCGGGTGTGGCGCCAGTGATTGATGCAGAGCCCGATGCCCATGGAGCAGTCGGTGAGCGCCGGGATCCAAAGGGGTACTTCGAGTTCGTTGACCTTGGCCAGGACACCCTCGTTGACGGCGGTCAGGCCATTGTATTCGCGGCGCTCCCGGATGGTGTGGCCTACGTGGTCCGTGAATTGTCGGCTGGTCTTGGGGCCGGCCAGTTCCTCGTCGTCGGCGAGGTACGAGATGTAACCGTCGCAGGCGCGCAGGAAGTCCTCATCGATGTAGGAGTCGTAGAGGCGGTCGATCATGTGCTCGCGCAGGAGCAGGTTGTCAACTGTGGGTCGTCCGCGGCCGACGGGGCCGCCGAGGGAGAGGTACAGGTCGTCGTCGATGCAGCCACCGGTCGAAACCCAGGCGTCAATGAAGCCGGCTTCCATCATCTTGGTGAAAAGGTCCCGCATGCCGGTGGAGATGAGTGTCCCCGCCGTGGCGAGAATTACGGTGGGGCGCTCCGGGTCCTCGAGGGCGCGGCGCAGAATGTCACAGACTTGACCGATTTGCCGGCCTTGCGCACTGGTCTGGGCCATTTGCTCCACGAGGCTGACGATGTCGGCAGTGGGTTGGACTTGGTTCACCGGTTCGGCGAAGAACTGGTCTTTGGTCCAAGCGTGTTCAGGGTCGATGCGGGGGTCCATGATTCACCTCCAGGTCGCGCCGCAAGGGACGCCCGCGGCCAGGGCCGGTGAACCTTCCGACCCGGCTTTGGATTTGAGGGTTGCCGAGCGTCCACTTCGCGGGAGGCAATCACGTCTCTACGAGGCGGAACAGGAAAGGCGCGGTGGCGCTGCCATTGCATACAGAATTCCCAATGGACAATTCGTACCGGGTTACGCCGTCGGGCGTGGGGAACACGTGGCTGCCACCTGGGCCGACAATCGGGTGACTGGCAAAGTGGATGGTGTGCAGGTCTTGGCCGTGAGCATCGTAGGCGGTCAGCCTCGCCCAGCGGAGGCCGCCTGTGGCCTGCATGGAGAACTCGACGACGCCCTGGGCGTCCGTGTGAAACACGCGAGTGTCTGGTCCGGTGCTCGTCGTGGCGATGCCTGCGTGGGGCCCGGCACCTTCGTAGTCGGTCTGGGTGCCCTGGCAGGCCGCGGCGACATGCCCGGGCGCTGCTAGCGTGCCTAGGACGCAAAGGCTCACGGCCAACTTGGCAATCGTGTTCATACAATGGCCAGTGGCCCGCTGATTTTAACGTGCATTCTGTGGGTCACACTGGGCATGAACCGCCGAATGCGTACACGGTGCTGACCGTGCGAGCGCACCCGTGGGGGAGGGTTGCCTCATAGACCTGGTACGCGACGCCCTCCAGGAGCGCCATGCCGGGTCCGGCCGCGACGGACATGATTTGCCATTCGCCGCCTGGGTTGTCGATGCTGTATGCCTCCACTTTGCCCCCTGGGCCTTCGGCGGGAAGACGGGTGGAGGCGTAATTGGAGCCGTCGGGCGCGGTGACCTCGATGTGGTAGGCGCCGGGGTCCGTCGGCAAGGCTCCCTGCGACACGAAGTCCCCCGTGAGGAGGGCGAAGGACATGCGGTCGTACCCGTCGGCAACCACGGCCGAATGGGCCGGTGCGCCGGCCGTGGGGGGCAAGACGCCGTGGCTGGGGTCAACGACGCCCGCGAGGCGGCCGGAGAATACGGCGATGTCGTGACTGTAGGGGACGGTGACGCTACCCTCGAAGTTGTAGCCATGGTCAATCACCTCGTAGCGCCCGTAGCCAGCTACGTCCACGACCTTCATGGTACCCAAGGCAGCGTCATAGTGGATGTCAATGCCGTATTGCCCGCTCATGGTGATGTGCGCGGTTTGGTCTGTCACCGACTCGACGATGGCAGTCAAGTCATTGTCGCCGTGGAAGTCCGTGGTCCAGGAGTCGCCCGGTGTTAGAGGGAATTCCAGGGG
>JBFJXU010000017.1:0-18300 GCA_041622975.1 Thermoplasmatota archaeon | reverse complement strand
CCACCCACAACCGACAATGAGGTCCGCGAGGCCATGAGATGGCTTGGTGCGGGACAACTTCCGCAGAACCTGACCGGCAAACCCGGAAAGTCGAAGGTCGATACCCTGACCATTGCACCCGCCCAGCGATACGACTTCGTGCTCGAGGGGCGCCCTGGCAACGAAGGCATTTGGGTTGCCCACACGCACAATCCCCAGCACGTCACCAACGACAACCAGTACCCCGGGGGCATGCTCACTAAGATTGTCTACCCTGGTTTTGAGGACGATTTGGCCCCATATGACGGAGTGGAACTCGTCGGTGGCCAGCCCTACACCGCCCCCGTCGTCTACCCTGCTGACTATGCTGCTCATACCAAGCGCAGCCTGGATGCCCAAGCCACCGCTGAGTCCTGGGCGTTCCCTGTCGGCGAGCCCGTTTGCAGCGTCCGGGTGCTGCATGTGACCGCAGAAATCGATGCCGACGTGGATCCTCTGAGCGGCAACTTCCGCGACCTAACGGTCACGATCACGGACCCCGACGGGACTGAGATGGCCTCGATCCCCCTCGGCACCGACCTGTACGGGGAATGGCGCCTGGACTTGACTGGTACGGATGTCCACTTGGTGTCTGGCAATTACACGGTCGCCGTCACGGGCCCTGGTGGCTCAGGTACCGTCACGCTCGGCGTCCTAGTAGACTACTTCAATTCCTACCAGGAAGAGGAGATGGCGGGTGCCCCGTGCACCGCCGCAGGTCACGGCCACTAGGGCCAGCGCCCGCAGAAGCGGCTGGATGGATAAGCGCCCTCTCGCGCAGGATGAGCGGAGCCGCTTGGCTCTGCAGTCGTGCATGTTCTCACGGGCTCGGGCCAACGCACCCCTTTTTTAGGGCACCCTCGTCGCGCGGCCCATCCCATGGTGCCGGACTACGTCATGGCAGACGGCCACCCCAAGAAGCGGGGCCTCGCGCGCTGGCTGACCACCACTGACCACAAAGAGATCGGTATTATCTATCTCTGGGTCGGATTCATCAGTTTCATTCTGGGCGGCATCGCTGCCCTCATCCTGCGCGCTGAACTCTACCTCCCTGGAGCCACCGTCGTCGACGGCGAGGCCTTCAGCGAGTTCTTTAGCCTACACGGGACCACCATGGTGTTCCTGTGGATCATGCCCGCCTTCGCCGGGTTCGGGAACTACTTCGTCCCGATTATGGTGAAGGCGCCCGACATGTCCTTCCCGCGTATCAACGCCTTGAGCATCTGGCTCATTCCCCCTGCCCTTATCCTTCTCTGGATTCCCCTCTTCATCAAGGGTATCACGGCGGTCAACGTCACCTGGGTTGGTTACCCCCCGCACTCCACCGCAGACTTCGGTGCCAACTATGGTCTGGACATGTGGATTCTCGCCCTCATCTTGCTGGGTATTGCTTCCACGCTGGGCAGCATCAACTTCATGGTCACCATCTTCAAGATGAAGGCCAAGGACGTCACCCTCCACGAAATGCCTTTGTTCGTTTGGGCTCAGTTGGCGACCAGCATCCTGCTGCTCTACTCTCTACCCGTCGTCACCGTCGCCTTCCTGATGGTGCTCTTCGACCGCAACTTTGGAACCAATTTCTTCACCGGTGCCGGCAGTGACCCAATCCTGTACCAGCACTTGTTCTGGTTCTTCGGTCACCCTGAGGTATACGTCCTCATCCTACCCGCCATGGGGATTCTCAATGAGATTATCCCCAAGTTCAGCCGGCGCCCTGTGTTTGGCTACAAGTCCATGGCATACGCCATGCTCGGCATTGCCGTAGTGGGCTTCATCGTGTGGGCCCACCACATGTTCACAACGGGCATCGACCCTCGCATCCGCGCCGTATTCATGTTCAACACCATGCTAGTGGGTGTCCCCACCGGCATCAAGGTGTTCAACTGGCTCGCCAGCATGTGGGGTGGACAGATTCACTTTGATGCCCCCATGAAGCACGCTCTCGGATTCATCTGGCTCTTCGTCATTGGCGGTGTCACGGGCGTCATGCTCGGCAGCATCCCCGTCGACTACGCCCTCCACGATTCCTACTTCGTTGTGGGTCACTTCCACTACACCATGGTCGGCGGCGCCGTCTTCGGCATCTTCGCGGCCATGTTCTACTGGTATCCCATTCTCTTTGGTCGACGCATGTACCACGAAGGCATGGCGACGGCTCAGTTCTGGATCATGTTCATCGGATTCAACCTGACCTTCTTCCCGCAGTTCCTCATGGGTCTGCAGGGTATGCCTCGCCGGTACTACGACTACGACCCGGCCTTGACATTCCTCAACCAGTTGAGTACCATTGGGGCGTTCATGATCGCCGCCAGCGTGCTGGTGTTCATCATCAACGTCATCTGGACCCACTTCAACGGTGAAAAGGTCGCAGGCGACCCCTGGGGCGGCGCCCGCCACATTGAATGGAAGTTATGGGAGGAAGGCCGCGTCGTCCACGGTGAAGGCCTCATCGTAGACCACGACCCTGAAACCCTTGCTAGCCGCGCCGCCAGGGAGGATGCAGAATGAGCAGCACCGAAGCCGCCCACCAAGGCCACGACGACGAACACCATCTCCACCTGCCTCACGGCAGTTGGACGCCGTTCTTCCTCGCTAACGCCATCGCCCTAGTCGGCTTGAGCCTCATCTTCCCCCTGCTCATCGTACCCAGCCTCCTGTTCCTCGTCATCGTGGTACTCTTCTGGGTGAAGGAGGACTACGAGTGGTGGAAGGAGGACATCGGCACCGGGCCAGGTATGGCCATGAGTGGCCTCAAACTGTTCATCAGCAGTGAAGTGTTCATCTTCGGTGCCCTGTTTGCCACCTACTTCACTTTCATGAATCAGGCCGACCACTGGCCTGACGGCGAAGTCCACCTGCCGGTCCTCAAGACGTTCATCTTCAGCCTGTTCCTGTTTGCCTCCAGCGGCACCATCCACATCGCGGAGAAGAAACTCCACGAAGGCGACAAGCGGGGCTTCAACATCTGGTGGGGCATCACCATTCTGTTGGGTGCCATTTTCCTGTACGGTCAAGTGGACGAATACCTGACCCTCATCTCCGAGGGCCAAGTGCTCGGCGCCAACCAATTCATCACCAGTTTCTACATGATCACTGGTACCCACGGGCTGCACGTGTTCGGAGGGGCAATCTTCCTGCTCATCGTTTGGGTGCGCAGCCTGAAGGGTCAATACGACCAAGATCGCCACGTCGGCCCCAGCACAAGTGCGCTCTACTGGCACTTTGTGGACCTGGTGTGGGTCTTCGTGTTCGGCATGCTCTACGTGGTGCCCTACTTCCAGGGGGCCTTCAGCGGTGGACACTGAAGCCAAGTTCATCCGGAACCTACTCTGGGCCGTCGGCGGCCTAGTCGCCTGGACGAGCCTTAGCGGTGCCCTCGTGATGCTTGCCATCGACCCGGTCGAGCACCAACTGCATATCATCGGCACCGGTGCCCTTGGTGCTGCCGCCGTTTGGTTCGTTTTCCGGGCCCGCCACTACGCCGAGAAGTGGACCGGCCAGGGCACGGCCGACGTAGCCTAACCCCGCGCCGCCCATCGCCCCTGGATGCGAGCCGCCCTCTTGGCAATCCTAGCCATTGGCCTCCTAGCGTGGAGCGTGGATGCTGGCCAACCCGCCGCGATCCACCTGCGGGACGCTGCCCATCACGAGGGGCGGCTAGTCATTGTGCATGCCAGTGTCACGGAGGCATGGCCGCGAAGCGACGGCTCCGCCACTGTGCACCTGACACAGGAAGGCCACGGCCTTACGGCATTTGCACCCCACGATTTGCCACGCGGCGCCACCGTGCAAGCCACGGGCCGTCTCGTTCGCCTGGGTGACTTAGTGCTAGATATCCAGGGCCTCGAAATGGTGCAGCCCACTGCCGCCCGGCCCACGTGGTCTCAATTGTCCCACGACCCCGCCTCCTGGTTGGGTCATAGCATCACCATCACTGGGACCGTGCGGGGTGGGGTCCTACATGGCGATGGCGCGGCGCTTCGACTAGGCGAACCACAGGACCCGGGGCACACGACAGTGACGGGAGTTTTCGCGTACGCCAATGACTGTATCTGCTACGTTCTATGGACTGGACCGCGTGGGCTTTCCTCCTCGTGACTGGAGTCCTGGTTGGTACCTTGACAGGTCTCCTTCCAGGCTTGCACGTCAATACATTGGCCGCCGTGGCCCTGGCGGCAACCCCGCCTGGTGAAGCCATGGCCCTGTGGTTGGTAGCCGTCGGAACTACCCACACTGTCGTCAACATCCTGCCCGCCACATACCTAGGCGCACCCGGCGAGGACACGGCGCTCGCTGTCCTGCCGGCCCACAGGCTCCTCTTGCAGGGCCAGGGGCCTCTGGCCGTTGCGACCAGTATCCGCGCCAGCGTCGCCGCAGCCACCGTGGCGGCCTTGGCCGTCCTGCCCTATCGGTGGCTCATGGACCGGCCCGGGCAGGTGCTGGCGCTGCTCGACGCTTCCACCCTCTACATTCTCCTGGCCGTGTCAGCAATGCTCGTGCTCGGCTCGCAGACACGCATTCGTGCCGCTTTGGTCTTCACTGCGGCAGGAGCCCTGGGACTCGTAGCCCGAGACGTGCCGATGCCTTCAGGGTCCAGCCACCTGCTCCCTCTCCTAGGCGGTCTTTTCGGCGTTCCAACGCTCCTGTGGAGCCTCCGGGACCCACCTACGTTGCCTCGGCAGCACGCCGCATCGCCCACACCAGACCTTGGAGCGGTAGGTCGCGGGGTCGCCGCAGCCGCCTGGACCGCGGTTCTACCTGGGCTTACTGCGGCCGTTGCAACGGCCGTTGCAGGCCGCCGACGTGACACTGCAGCAGGCACTGTGGCGACCCTCAGCGCTGTAAACACGGCTCATGCTGTATTGGCCCTCGCTGTACTCTGGATAACAGGTCGCACGCGCACGGGACTTGCCGATGCCACGCAGCAAGGCTTCGCCGTGCAGTCTTGGGGCACCGGGCCCCCCGGCGCCCTACAATGGGTGCTCCTCACGGCAGTAGCATCCGCCTTGATGGCCGCCCTGGTGACCTCGCTAATTGACAAGATGGCACACGGAACCATTCACCATCTTCCCCCGAGGCTCCTGCCTGCAGTGGGCTTCTTCATCGTCGTCATTCTGACGCTGTGGCTGACCCATGCTTGGGGTGTTGCGCTACTCGCCGTGGCTGCCCTCGTGGGTACCTTGCCCCTGGTCTGGGGCACCTGGCGCGTCCACCTCGTCGGCGCCCTCATTGTGCCCATCATCATTGGAAGGCTGGGCTAGCCCCAGTTCCGCTCGCACATGCCGCGTGAACGGTTGAACGTCGGAGCCAGATTCGGACGCTACCCAAGCCAGGGCGGCTGCGGCGTTTAATCGGCCACCGAACAAATCCTGTTTTTGGGCCACTTTCGCCATGACCTGGTCGGGTGCGCCGAGCCGCTGCACGAGGACGGGGAATTCGTCTTGGGGTGCCCGCAGGCTCTCGGGGTTTGCGTTCGGGGTGTCCGGGCCTGCTCTGGCTTCCGGGTCGGGGCGCCACCCCAAACCCACCGTCGCCGCTTCGCCCACAAAGCGATGGATTCCGCTGCCTTCGTCAACTAGGAGGCCAGCCGCGACGGCGGAAGCCACGAATGGCTTGGCTTGCCCGGGCGTCATCCAGCCTAGTTCCAAACTCAGCACTCGCTCCCAATCCCCTTGGGGCATGGCGCTGCGACCTCGCTTGGCAGCCAAGCCCAACGCTGTCTCGACGTCAGAGGATGGCACGGGGTGCCTCAGGCATGTCGGCCGGGGCGTCGCCTTCAGGCGCAGCAGGCCGACTGCTTACCTCTTCCAAGCGGAAGCGCCAGGGGGCATCGCCATCGTCGTGCCACTCGTACACATCCAGTTCGCTTTCCTCGGCACGGGATGCGTCCCCCTTGACAACGAGCCCCAAGTCGTATTCCTGGGCTACCTGCAAGCCCCAATCGAGGTCTTTGGCATCAATGCCGATCATACCCACCTCGTGGAGGCCATCGAGCCATTCTTCCTCGTCGCCCTGCAAGTCCTTGCGCCACATGATGATGCGCGTCGGGCCTGAGAACAGGAAGTCTAGCAAATCCTCTGGATCCTCGATGCGACAATCCACCCAGATTTCACCCAGTTTGCTCAGGCGCTTGACGTGCCCAAAAGGAAGGGACTTGCCTTCATGCGTGTCTTGCAGACGGACATAGAACGGGGGTCCGCGGCCACGGCACTCGGGCACCCATTCGGGCAGTGGATCGTTCTCCGTGAGGTCAGGCACGTCGCCGTCAACCATGCCTCCGCCGACCAAGTTGAAACCGTACACTTCCGCAGGCATCAAGGTCCCCAGGCAGGCGACCTACATGACCCGTGCCCCGGCGGGGCCCAACGTTGTGTAGCGCAGGCATGAGCGAGAAACGAACGCGTGACTGAACACGCTGTTTGCCTTGAGAAACGATGGAAGTTCTCCAATCGCAGTGGGCTCGATGGTCGTGACTCGCAGGGTGCGCCATGTGGCGAGGCGGCTTGGGGGCTGGATGTGCCAGCCGGTGCGACCGCCGATGTAGTCAAGCACCTCGGCGATGACTGATGCTTGGAGTGGTACAGATTGGGTGCCGTGGAGGCCACTCCATGGGCTGGATATGGGGCGGCTTGCACGGGTTGCTCCGGGCCGGACGCCCAGGCCAACTAGGTCATCGACAAGGCGTTGGTGGGCCCGTCGGTGTCGCGGCGCGTTCCAGCGGAGCAGCCACTTCGAATGCCGACCGGACCGGCCAGCCCACCACGCCGCGTTGGCCGGGTATTGCTGGCACGCTGCCCATGCGCCGTCGGCGTGCGCCAGTAGGGGGCGAGCCTTTCGCGGCGGCCGGACGTTGAGGCAATCCAGTAGCCAATGCACCGTGCCAAACGGGTATTTGTCCCCGGGCGTGTCGCCGCGGAAACAATCTCTCCAGGCGCGACCTGCTTCCACATTTGGGTTGGCGCCGTGCCACTCCAAGTCGCCAGGTATCTTGTTGACTACATGTTGCCCCACGCAAGGTGCTTGCACATCGAGATCAACCCACAGTGCGTCGGCGGGGCGGAACCGGATGCCGTCGGCCCGCACGACGTCGCGCGTATCGTAGAAGCCTGCTAGTCGGGCCCCCGTGAGGTGGCCTAGCAAAGCGGCAGACAGTAAGCCATCAACGTCCGGGCTCGCCACCAACCAGCGTCGGTCCCACTTGTCTAGGACCTGGCGGAGGGAGGCCACCAAATTTGCACGTCCCTGCTCCACTTCAACGCCGTCGCTCGACCGTTGGCCTAAAGGGGTGGTGGTGGTCCGCCACCTGCCCCGATGATGAATGAATCCAACGCGGAACCGTGACGAAAAGACGGGCGGGCTGAGGGGTAACGGCGTCATCCATGGGTCGTGGACGCCGGCTAAAGGGGAGCCAGGCTGGGTTGGGGTGCCGTGCCACCGTAGGGGTCAAATACAGCACCTTTGTGGCCGGGCCTGCGCCCCTTGGGGCACGAAACGCGGGAGTAGTGTAGCGGTATCACGATGCCTTGCCAAGGCATCAACTCGGGTTCAAATCCCGGCTCCCGCACTGGATAACTCGGTTCTGCCGAGGAGCATGGGGTGTCGCCCCAAGGCTACCACTTTGGGCCTATTTCGTCGAACCACAAGTCCGGTTCATGAGTTGGCTCCCCAGGCTGCCCCCTTGCGCCGTAGCTACCGCAAATCGCTTGCCAACATCTCCCCAACGGAAGGAAACACGCCGCGGCGGGCGGCGCCGAGCCTGTTTTGTCGATGCACCTGCCCCGCCCCCATGTCTTTCATAGGAGAAGGGGTGCCCGCACCGTGGACAAGCAGATGTTCTGGCAGGCCCAAGAGGGCCCCAAGGTGTTCCGGCTGGGCGGCAGTCAGGTGTACCATACCGACGAGGCATGCAGTCGTCTCAAGCGTCCCCAGAAGGGCGGCGTGAAACTCAAGACGCCCAGCACCTTTGAACTGGTGCAGGCTAAAGCGCTTGGCTGGAAGCCCTGCGCTGCCTGCTCGCAGTAAGTCGGTCCTGTCCGCGGCCCTACGTCCTACGCTTTAGTCGGACTGGGCTGCCACAGATCGGGCATTCGGAGGATTCCTCCTCAAGCCACTTGCCGCAGCCAGTACAGCGAGGCTTCCAATCGACGGTGGATTTGATGCCTTGCGTAAGCGCCTCCGTGGCAATCTTGAGGCGGGCCGCAAGGTCCAGCATCGTGTGATCACCGGTCACCAGGGTCGCCTTGGTTTCGTAAGCCAAAGCCAACAGGCTGACATCGGCGTTACTCAGGCGACCCATACTGCCGGCTGCCCTGGCAGCGGTGCCCACCACCGCGATTGCCGAGGCACTCGGCTCGCGAAGTTCAAGCCGCGTGGTCTTCCAGTCCTCCCATTTCCGAGCCCATCGGCCACCCGGTCGAATCTCCGCATCCACCGCGCTTGTCGTGAAGCATGGGCCGACCGGCAATTCATGCCCTGACAGTAGTACGCCGGTATCAATGACCCATGTCACATGCCTGCGACGGGCAACGCAGGGTTGAATGTCCCGGTCAAACCTTTAGCCCCCTCCCGGTCCCCCGCAACGTGTCCTGGGACGTCATTGTCATCCTCGTCGTGATGAGCCTTGTACCACCCATGCTGTTCCTTGGTTGGCTTCGCCGTACGGAGATTCACGGGCGCGAACCATGGAACGACGTGTTCGGACGCTTCGCGTTCGGTGCGTCCTTTGGCATTGTGCTAGGCTTAGTCTTGTCACTCGTCTTCGGGGTGAGCCTTTCGGGGTACACGGATGGCTTCGGGTTGGATCCGGTGCTGGTGGGTGCCGTCATCGTGGCCCCGCTTGCGGAGGAATTCGCCAAGGCGCTCGGTTTGGCCCGGGTGCGCCCCAGACTCAAGGAACTGGAGGACGGCATCGTATACGGCGCTGCTCTGGGACTGGGCTTTGCAGCCACGGAAAACCTCGTGTACGGCCTCAACGCCTTATCTGACGGTGGCACCAACCTCGCCTACACCACGGTCATCCTTCGTGTCTTTTCCAGCATGCTCGTTCACGCCGGCGCCTCTGCCATCATCGGCTTTGGCTATGGCGTGGTTGCGATGCGTGGAGGCGTCTGGTTGCAACTGTTCCCCCAGTACCTCGCCGCCGTGGCGCTTCATGCGGCCTACAACCTCGTCGCCTTCCGCAACGACCTGTTGGGCTTGGCCGCGTCCCTGGTAATCGGCATTGCCGTGGCGGCAAGGCTACGCTCCCGCATCCAAGAACTGGATGCACTTCCCCACGAAGCCGCTCGGCGTGCCCTTGCCCACGAACGTCGTTGAAATCCGTTCGGGGCGTCCCTTATGAGGAGGACCTGTGTGGCCGCTGCCATGACCAAGGTGGCCTTCGTCGGCGCTGGCACCATCGGCGCCAACAGTATCTACTCAACACTCGCCCTCACTGACCGAATTGACGAGATTGCGGTCATCGACATCGTCGAAGAAGCCGCCGTGGGCCGAGCCCTCGACCTCAACACCGCCAGTGTGGCCTTCGGCCGCAAGACCAGAGTGCATGGCGGCACCGACTACGCGCTTGCCAAGGACGCTGACCTGGTAGTTGTGTCCGCAGGTCTCCCGCGCAAGCCCGGCATGACCCGCCTCGACCTCCTCCACAAGAACGTCGGTATCATCCGCGGCATCTGCAAGGAGATTCGCGAGCAGGCACCCAATGCCATTTTCATTCTCGTCACCAACCCCGTAGACGTTTTGCTCTACGTGGCCCGCGACGAACTGGACTTCCCCCGCGAGCGCGTCATTGGCATGAGCAGTTTGCATGACTCCGCCCGCCTCACGGACATTGTGCGTGACCTGAAGGGCGACCGCAACCTCCGTGCAACCATCCTTGGCGAACACGGTGAAACCATGTTCCCCGTCCCGAGCCTGTCCAGCCCAGAATTGGTGGACGCCGACTGGGACGACCTCGAAACGCGCACTCGCGGCCGCGCCATGCAGATCATCGAACGCGTGGGTGCAACTGCCTACGCCCCCGGTGCCTGCACTGGCCGCATGGTGAAGGCCATCATCGAGGATACCCACGAGGAAATCCACTCCGCCGCCATCCTTGAAGGAGAATACGGTCACGCCGACGTCGCTACGGGAGTTCCCTGCATCCTTGGACGAAACGGCCTGGAATGCATCGTTGAATACTCCCTGACGGACGACGAAGCAAGCAAGATGCAAACCACCGTCGAGACCATTAAGGGCAAGATCGCGGAAGTGGAACCCGCTGTCGCAGCGTAAATCAGGACTGCGGCGCGGGCCCGACTAGATGAACGTGTGACTCGGCGGCTTGGTGTCCATCTTGGCACTCTTACGCTGCTCGTCGATTGCCTTCTGCAACTGCATGGCCTCCTCGAGGAGCGGCTGCTCATCCACGTTGACGTTCTCAATCAAGGGATCTAATGCCTTGACGATGGCTGCGGCAGCAAGGCCGTCGGGTTGGTCCCGCGTGGCCTCTACGAGGATGGCTCCCCTGCAAGGATCGTCGGCGGCCGTCGCCAGTAGCACGGCGGGGATTCCGCCTAGCACGGCGCGTTCCAAGACTCCGGCTCGTGTTTCACGCAGCGCTTCTAGGGCCCGCGGTGTTGCACCTGCGATGTAGACGTCGGGGGTATCGTCGCCCGTCTCCCGGACCAGGCCCTCAATACACACCACATGGCTCACTTTCTCTTCCTTGGCCCATTTCATCACCGTTTCCACCACGGTCTCATGAAGGGGAGGTGCCACATCGAGGTTGGTGGTAATCACGAAGAGCCTGGGGCAATCGC
Source organism: Thermoplasmatota archaeon (assembly GCA_041622975.1). Lineage (GTDB taxonomy): Archaea > Thermoplasmatota > E2 > JACPAO01 > JAHFTW01 > JBFJXH01. The sequence continues at coordinate 7,483 of JBFJXU010000017.1, read as the reverse complement.
CTTCCAGGTTGCACGCCACTTCTCCGCCGTGGATGACAATGGGGCTCACGGCGCGTCCGTCACGCACCGCGACCACTGGCATCATGTTCTGGAGGTGCAGGCTGCCTACCAGTGGCAGGTCAAGGGATTCGATGAGGTACTGGGCCACAATGCTCCCGACTGCCCCGGTGGTGGGAAATCCGAGTAGCACCAGGGCACCGTTGCCATCCACTTCCTCAAGCCAGCGAATCTCATCGCCCATGGCTACGATTCGGTGGCACCTGTTTTACGCCTACCGGCACGTGACGGATTCCGTGCACTGCAGGACCTGCGGCGCGCCCCTCGAACCTCAGGGGCTGCATTTTCGCTGCCAGGAAGGCCACCTAGACTACAACAACCCGGCCCCCGCGGTGTGCGGCGTGATTACGCGAGACGATACCGTTCTCCTTTGCCGCCGCGGCCGGGAACCGAATAAGGGGCTCTGGGACCTACCCGGTGGATTTGTGGAGGCCGGTGAAACCGGGGAGTACGCCCTGGCCCGAGAACTGGCGGAGGAGCTGGATGTGGAGGCGGCAATCGGTGACTATCTGGGCGCCCTGCCCGGTGATTATGGCGGCCGTCCCACGTTGACGCTTGCCTACCACGCGGACATCCATGGGGTGCCCACTGCCAACGACGACGTGGCTGAAGTTGCCTGGTTCAACTTGGCCGATTTGCCGTCACTAGCGTGGTCGCACGAAGCCACGATTCTCAAGGGCCTGTTGGCTTCTCATCGTTAGTCTGCGCCGCGGTTACGTGCCTATTCGATGGACTCGCGTTGGAAGACGAGATTACTGTGGCCTACACCAATGACGTCGCCGGGGCGCAATGGGACGGTTGATCCACGAGGGATGAGTCGGCAATTCAACCTGGTACCGTTGCGACTTTCTGCATCCACAAGTGCAAAGCCGGTCCCTTGGCGGCGAATTTCACAGTGATAGGACGACACGTAGGGGTCATGGACGGCAACAATGTCACGGTCGCTTTCCCTGCCGATGGTCCAGCGGTCGCCTATGCTCAACTCCACTCGGTTGCCTTGGTTTGGCCCAGACAACACCAGCAAGTGGGGGTCTCGGGTTGCTTGGTCCTGTACGCCCGTCTCGATTTCCTCGCCTTTGGCATCGATGAAGATGGTCCGGTCATCGTGTCGAATGTCGGGGCCGCCTTCTGGTGTCAAATTGCCCATTTCTGTAACTGCCGTACCCAGGGCAAACAGCCGGTTTGGGACCACTTGGAACTCGTTCACTGGACCTGTGTCCCTCCGGCCACAAAGGACGCGTAGGAAGCCCGCATCCTGAAGCACTTTGACATGCTTCAGGACTGCTTGTCGAGTCATGCCCATTTCCTGGGCAAGTTCTTCCCCGTAACGTGGCCGGGTCAGGAGGCGGACGAGGCGCAGCCGCTGGGCATTGGCAAGGGCACGCAGAGCGCGGGCCATGGCCTCGTCGGAATCCGCAGGAGGATCTTCTCGAATTGCTGTCGATGTTCGCGCGAATGCCTTCTTGATGCTCATGCCTGGACCGCCTCAGCGAGCGCTTCAGCAAGTTGCTTGGCACTGCCGGGTCGGAGTTCGGGGTCCGTTCCAAGGCCCCAGTCGATGACGTTCTGGAGGTTACTTGGGATGGGGTGGCGTGTGGTAGAACGTCCTGGCGGTGCGCCATGGATGCATTCGAAGAGCACGGCCGCGCATGCGTACAGGTCGCTTGCAATCGATCCGGGTTCGGTGCCGCCCCGGCGCTCTGGGGCCATGTAGGGTAGGGTACCGCCGGCGGGCAGGTTGCCGGGGTCAGTCAGCGTGGACGCTTCGGACACTGGGCGAGCCAGCCCGAGGTCTGCGATGCGTGCCTGCCCGTCGGAGCCGATGAGGATATTGGCTGGCTTGATGTCTTGGTGGACGAGGCCGCGGCGATGGAGTGCGTGCAGGCCGGAAAGCACGTCTGTCATCACGTTCACGGCTTCCTCGGCGGGGAGGACGCCGCGGCTGTGCAGCCAGTCGGCCAGGCTACCGCCGTCCACGTACTCCATGACCATGATGGGGCCGTGGTCTGAATCCATGACCTCCTTCACATTGACCACGTTAGGGTGCGCGATATCTGCCGCGACATGGGCTTCCCGAAGCGCGAGACGTCGCAGGCGCGGATCGCTGAGCCAGGCAGCCATGGGCTCCTTAAGGACCACCAGGTCATCGGTCGCTCGGTCACGGGCTAACCAGGTTCGCGCCGCCGCGCCCTGGCCCAGCAAGCGCAGGCGCTCGTAGGAGACGTCCCCCTGCTCGTCGCGGCCGCGGTGGACGACGACTGCCTGGCGCGCCAAGTGCTCGAGGATCTTGTGTTCATCGTCTGAGATTAGGAAACGAGAACGCAGTCGGGCTAGGAATGCATCGTCGTAAGAGGGGTCGCCGCGGGCCAGGGCCTGCTCAAGCGCAGCTCGGTACGTCTCGATGCGGTTTGTGTATGTGGGTGTCTGCCGGCGTGGTCGTCGGGCTCGATGGTCCAAACGGCGCACTAGCTGGACTGCGGGCACGCCGATGGCCGAAGCGGTTGCTGCACCCATCGCCGTTGAGGCAAACAGCCCTGTCGTTGGCGTCGCCGTTGCGCCGATTGCTAGTCCAGTGATGGCCACGATGGCCATGCTGGCGCCGCCGGCGCGCACGGCGCTGGGCGTGTGGCGAGCAAGTCCTGGAATCCACCATTGTGCTAGGCCGTAGCCGACGATGCCCGAACCGGCCAGGCGCCATAGGCCTTCAGTACGTAGGCCCTGAAGTGGGCCCAGCATGAGTGCAGCCTCAATGGCGCCCCAGGCTAGGGGGACAAGAAGAGCAGCGGCGATGCGGTAACGCTGTTGGCTCCAGGCGTGCACGGCCAGTGCGGCCACCGTCACGGCCATGGCTGTGAATAGCAGGAAATAGGGCAACTGGGTGGTGGCCCCTGAAAGTGCCAGGGTGCCGGTCGTTGCCGTCACGCCATAGTATGTGACGAACTTGCCAGCGACGAACGCGACGTACAAACCGAGGCCCACGACGATGGCGGCGTGGGCGCGGGCCGTGCGTCGAGTGGGGCTCGTGGCAAAGGCCGTGTAAAGGGTGACCAAGGCGGTCCCGAGTGCCACGAAGAATGGCAGACTGACCATCCATGTCATCCCGGGGCCCCACTGTGCGTAATGACCGGAGGGCGCCGTAGTGACGCCTTCTAACAAGAAGGGCAGGTCGACTGCGGCGACCAACGCCACGGACGCCGCCAAAGCAAGGCTAATGGTGCGAATCATGCGCCAGCTCAGGCTGTCCGGCCGATGCCCTTGCGCAGCGGCGAAACTGAGTAGCAAGTAAGGCAGCGGAACCAGGAATGCCATGGATAGCAAGTACAATGTCTGGGCGTTGCCGGCGGAATCAGCGGCCACGGCGAAGTTGCTTGTTGCCACCTGGATGGCCCAAAAGAGTGCGAACACGCCGAACATGGCTGCTCCGCGGAGGCGGCTGCGGAGGCCGACGACGAAGAACGCCGCGGCGAGCATCGCTAGGACAATTGCACTTGCAATGGCGAGGCTCGTGGATGCTGCAGCGAGGTTCAGCAAGTTCAGTGCCTCCTACCAGTCGCTTCGTAGCAGTGCGGGATACAGGAATCTGTGGATGTGGCCTCCTCACAATGGGGGATACAAGTGCCGACGGCAAAGTCGCCAGATGCCGAGGAGTCCTGTGTGACCTCAATGGCGCCTAAGCCCAGGACGCCAGGGCTACCCTGTGATGCCGCTGGGCCCGAGGTAATCTGGATGGCCCACGTGCCCGTCTGGTCAAGGACGGTGGACAATGCACCTGAGGTGCTAGTGGTGGTGATGCGGCCTTCAGGATCCATGAGTGCGAGGTTGGGGGCGCCGGTGGTGGCGGCGGTGAAGGTTACTGGTTGGCCCTGGGTGCCAGCGAAGTTGAGGGTGGCCGTGTTGTCGGCGCCCAACGAGCCGGTTGTGCAGGGGCCAGTGATGCTTGTTGGTTCATGGCCGGCAATGGCGTGGCGTTGGGCGTGGAATGCGTAGGCGATGTCGGCGCCGGTTGCGTCATCCACGCTGATGTCACTTGCATCGCGGAAGCCGATGATGGGCTCGCTTGCGCCCATATAGGCGATGCCCGCAGAAACCGTGTCTTGCCCGGCTTTGACCGCCGTGCTTGCGGATTGGGCTCGCGAGCGCAGATCCACCCGGGCGCCGTGCTCCGCTTGGAGGGTCACGCTAAGGCATCCGATGGTGCCTTGGTTACCCTGTCCAAACCGGAACCAGTCGCGATCACTTGTGTGGAGCGCTCCAGTGAGCTCTCGGTTGGTGGCCACGATGGCGGCGTTACCGGGGTTGTCGGGGGCATCTCCGCCAGTTCCACCGTCATCAGTTGACGGGATGGGACGCGCGGACACGGGGCTGACGTCGGGCAGGGAGATTGCAGCGAACGTGATGCCGCCTACCAATGCCATCACCATGAGGGCGCTGAGCGGCCCTCGACTTGATTGCAACATATGTCGCACCACGCCGGGACCCCACATTGACCGTATAAACGCACACTTCATCATAAGCGAAATCATTCGTCCAATTACGACTCTGGATTTAGCAAATTACATTATCTCCAGGTTTTGCCAACGACTTCTCTCCTGGCAGCAACCTTTGCGGCACCGCGAATGAAAAGAAATGTGGCCTTTGATTAATGCGGCGGATAGCCAAACTAGGCAACCAATGGGTTGCAACCATGATGGGGTTATCACCCCCAGGCGTTGCATGGTCCGGTGGTGAAGGTGGGGGCCCATGCGAAGCAATCGCTAGCAGGGTCGGCCCGCTGCACCCAGACAGGTGAACAAAATGAAGACAACACAGATTCTGGCGATGACAGTCGCTATGGCCCTGATGCCGCTTGCTGCGGCAGGTCCAGTGGACGACCTAGTCGCCTTGCCGGCACTTGAGCCGCCGGTCCTTGGTAACGCAGAAACCGGAAACTACCTGGTTGGTTTCCACAACCTCCCTGCCGAGCGCACCAGTTACGCCGGCTTCCCCGTCGTCGATGTCAATGAAGGCATCAACTACCTGCTCGTCAAGGCCGATGAACCGGCCCGGCTTCACGCCCACGCCCTGACGGACCCCGAAGTCCGCTACGTGGAAGCCGAGTCCATGGACTGGTTCCTCGACTTCGTTCCTAACGACTACTTCTACAACCATGCCGCCCACTGGGGTTCCAAGCGCATCGGTGGCGAAGCCGCTTGGGATGTGACCATGGGTACCACGGCCATCAAGGTCGCCCACATTGACTCTGGTCTCAACAAGGGCCACGAGGATATTGACCGCTACTTGCAGGGTTACGACTTCTACAACGGCGACAACAACCCCGACGACTCCAGTGGTTGCAACTACCACGGTACGCACACCACGTCCACTGCCGGTGCCACCATCAACAATGGCCTCGGCATCGCCGGCATGAGCCAACACACGGTCTTGCCCATCAAGATCTTCCATTACTCCAACCCGTTCATCGGCTGCGGTACAACCACGAGCGCCATCACCGGTGCCCTCCAATACGCCGGTGACCAGGGCAGCCACCTGTCCAGCAACAGCTGGGGCGGCGGCGGCTACTCGTCTGCCATTGACGACGCCATCACCTACGCCCACAACCTCGGTACCATCCACGTTGCTTCCGCCGGTAACTCCGGCCCCTGCAGCAACTGCGTGGGCGAACCCTGGTACAGTTCCGGCGACCGCGCCATCGTGGTCAGCAGCCTGACCGACGGCGACACCTTCAGCAGCTTCAGCAGCCGCGGCAGCCAAGTGGACATCATCGCCCCTGGCGACTACATCGCCGGCGCCGAAGCAGGCACCAACACGTACGTCGCCATGAGCGGCACCTCCATGGCTGCCCCGCACGTCACCGGTGCCCTCGCCCTCTACATGGCCGCCACCGGCACCACCGATTACGCCAGTGTCACCGCCGCCCTCGCCAGCACTGCTGAAGACCTTGGCCTGAGCAGCGACCGCCAAGGTGCCGGCCTCGTGCGCGCCGACCTGCTCGTTGCCGGCGGTAACCCCCCGCCGCCGCCGCCCGCCCCGCAGTGTGACGACGGCATCGACAACGACGGCGACGGCCTCACCGACATGGCCGACCCCGGCTGCAGCAGCCCCACCGACGACGATGAATCCGACGACCCCCCGACCGGCGGCATCACGCTGACCGCCAGCGGCTACAAGGTCAAGGGCAAGCACCACGCTGACCTATCCTGGAGCGGCGCCGCCGGCAGCAACGTCGACGTCTTCGTCGACGGCGGCCTCTGGACCACCACGGCCAACGATGGCTTCTACACGTGGACCAACGGCGCCAAGGGTGGCGCTGTCTACACCTTCCAGGTGTGTGAGGCCGGTACCTCCACCTGCAGCAACATCGACACCGTCGTCTTCTGAGGTGACTGTCATGCCTTTTCCCCTTCTCCCCTTCCTCTCCGACGTGCCCACTTCGAAGTGGGCGAACGATGGGGCTTTGACCGGCTCCACTTGGTCCATGGGTGTGCGCCCGTTCTTCCTCGCCTTGGTCCTCGTAGCGTCGCTCGCCGCCGTGCCACCTACTCACGCCGACGACGTCGTTGAAATCCAGTTCTCGGTGACGGCCACGGATGCTAAGCAGGACAGCGGTCCAAGCGTGGCTGAACGAGTTTCCTTTGAGCCAGGAGACTTGGTTGTTTGGCGCATCCAAGTGCCTGACGACTACATGGTCGCGGAGATTCATGTTTCCGGCTGGGACGTCGAGCGGCCCCGCCAGGTTGTCCCCGAATACGATGACCGCGAGCAGCACGGCGATGGCCATGTACACCCGCACCTCTTCACTCATCTTCCAATCACGGACGTGCACGACGTGGACACTCCCGCGCGCGTCTACAATCTCGAAGGCGATGCCAGCTCCTTCACGTACCGACTCGGCCTAACTGGTCCGGGCGAGGCAAACCTCAGCCTGCGCCGAGATGTAGTGGCCCCCGGATTCGAGGTGGGCCCCGTCACCGACCTAACCCACCGATCATTCCGGTTGACAACGACTACGGACGAATTCGCGTACGCTGAAGTCACCACGCATGGGCCTGCGGGCCCCGTTCCGCTACCAACCCAAACGGCTGCTCGCCAACAAACATTCCCCGTGCAGGGACTGCAGGCCGACACTTCCTACATGGTCCACCTGCGCTTCTGGGACTGGGCTGGCAACTCGGTGAATGCCACGCCCTTTGAGGTGCACACGTTGCCCGCTCCAGTCGCCGAACCCCCTGTCCTGGTCATTCAATCTCCGCAACCCAACGCCACCGTTACCGGGCCCAACGTTGAGGTGGCCATTGACATCACCTCCGCCCACGAGGTTCGACCGGAGGACGTTCGCATTTTCCTCGACAAGCGGGAGGTCTTCGACGGCTACACGTTCACTGGGACGAGGCTGGCTCTGCGCGCTGGCCCGCTGGAACCAGGCGTG
>JBFJXU010000016.1:0-18554 GCA_041622975.1 Thermoplasmatota archaeon | reverse complement strand
CGTGGACTTTCTTGTCCCCCTTGGGTTCGTCCATGGGGGCGGCGTGGATGAGCACATTGCGTTGCGCCAACACGGGTTCGATGCTGCCGGCTGTAGCGAGGTCGCCGGGGAACCAAGAGAAATCTTCGTGTTCCGGGAGCCCCTTGGGGTCGCTGACGCCGAAGGCTCGCACTTGATGGCCTGCGGCCAAGAGAGCGTCAATGATGGCTCGCCCATAGGGGTTGGTGGCGCCGGTCACCAGGGTCCGCATAGGTGGCGGGACTGGGGGCCGCTCAAAGGCGTTTGCTCCAAACCGTCCGCCGATGTCCTTTTAGGTGTGAAGTTGAGGGGCGGGGTATGCGCACCGCAGTTTTCCTTGTTGCATGCCTTGTTACCGTGACCGCCCTCCCGGCCGCAGCCGCGCAAGCCGGCCCTGCCCCCGGTCACGACCCCGCATCCTACATCACCGAGTGGGCCCCCAAGCACGCTAACGAATTAGCCGCCGACCCTGCTAGCACCCACCCTGAGGGTGAGGCCACCCACGCGGCTTGGTGGGCCTGCTGGACCCTCGATGAGGCAGCCGACGGTGAGGATCTTGGAGGTACCTGCCAAGCGTACTACCAGCCCCCCGGTGAAGCGGCTCCCGAGCCCTTGCCGGATGATGAGGCAGAAGACCACGATGAACATGGTGGCGAGGCCGATGACTTGACCCAAGACGTAGCGGAGGATACGGCGGAGTACGCCGAGGAAATCGCGGAGGCCACCCAAGACCTCTTGGAGGACCCGACCACCGCGCCCGGATTCGTTGAACGCGTTGCGGATGCCACGGCGGCCTTCGTCACGGGCACGGCCGACAAGGTGGTCGCCCTCATCACGGGCCTCATCGGAGGCACCGTCGAGGCGGTCGTTACCACGGTCAAGGGCCTCATCGGTGGCCTCGGCCTCGGCATCTCGGCGGGGGCGCAAGCCGGCGAGTCCGTCCTCACGGCGACCCTCGCGGGCGTGACCACCACAGCCCAAGCAATTGGCAACGGCTTCACAGCGGCCGGCAAGGGCATCGCCAACGCGGCAACCGCCACGGTTCAGGGAGTCACGCAGGGCGTGGCCGCGGTCGGAGATGGCATCGCGTCCGCGTTCCAGTCTGCCTGGGATGCCGCAACGAGCCTCTTTGCCGACGACAAGGCCCCGGCAACGCGTCTCCCGGGACAAACCGAGGGGCCCCTTACAGGCATTGACGGTGTAACGTCGAATCTCCTCGATATGGTCCCATAAGGAGGAAACTTATGCTAAGTGCCTACAAGGTCTATAAACCAGGGTCCTGCTGGAGCAACGTCATGCGGATAATGAGTTGGTTGATGCTCTTGCTAGTCGCCGCAGCACCCGCGGCCATGGCCGATGGGTTGCCCGATCCCCCCGGCGCACCCGAAGTTCCTGAGGCCACTGATGCCCTCGCGAGTGTGCGAGACCTCTGGCAGGAGAACTTGGCGACTGCCAAGGAGACCCGCTCGGAAGCGCAAACCACGGCTAGTGAGGCCGTGGATGGGACGTTGGCTGATGCGCGGATTCAGGAAGCATTGTCCACCGTTGGAATCGCAGTCCAAGAAGTCCGCCGGACCTCCAGCCAAATTCCCCAGACTGTCCCCGACACGAGTAACGATCTCCTGGCCATGCTCATGGACGACGGCGAGCCGGCCGACGAGCAGGCAACCGTCGAACCGGCTGGTGCTGAAGCAGCCCGCATTGAAGTTGGGGCTCCGGTCATCGTGGGTGCCGCGGCCGTCATCGTGGTCGCCGTTGCCTGGGGCTTGAAGGCTGGTGCAGTCACCGCTGCAAGCGGAGCCACAACGACGTTGGCGCCGACCGACCTGCGCCGCCGACCGTTTGCCCCCGCCCCCCTCTTCACTCGCTTCAGCAAGGACACGGTCCTGGAGCACCCAAAGCGCGAGGAGTTGTGGACCTACATCGTCAGCCACCCCGGCGCCTGCTTGCCCGACCTGTGCGACGCCACAGGCCTGAGCCGCACGGCGGTGACCCACCACTTGCGCCTCATGGAGAAACAACACCTCATCGTGAGCATGCGGCACGGCCGCACCCGCCACTTCTTCCAGAACGGTGGCCGCTTCGGCAGCCACGCCAAGGAGGCATACGCGGTGCTCCAGAACGAGCGCAGCCACGAAATCGCCCAGTGCGTGGCCAGTGAACCCGGCCTCATCCAGAAGAAGGTGTGCGATGCCCTGGGCATGGAAGCATCCGTTGCTCACTGGCACCTGCGGCGTCTGCAGGACGCCGGCCTCGTGGACGCCCGCCGCGACGGACGCACGGTCCGTTACTTCCCCGGCCCCGACCTCCTAGAGATTCGCAGCGCCGCGCAGGCTCTATAACAAAGCCCGCCGTGGGAACACCGTGGCCAAAACCCAGGAATTCCCAGAAGTCGGCGAACTCGTCGTTGGCACAGTACGCGAAGTCCAGAACTTCGGTGCCTTCGTCACGCTCGAGGAATACACGGGCAAGGAGGGGTTCTGCCACATCCGTGAAGTGGCCCCCGGTTGGGTCAAGCGGATTCGCGACTACGTGCGCGAGCAGCAGCGCGTCGTGTGCAAGGTCCAAGGCGTCGATGAAGCCAAGGGCCACGTTGACCTCTCCCTGAAGGCCGTCAACGATCACCAGCGCCGCGAGGCCATCCAGGCTTGGAAAAACGAGCAAAAAGCCGACAAGTACCTGGAGATTTTCGCCGAGCGCCTCAAGACCACGCCAGACGAGATTCTGGCATCGTGGGGCAAAGACGTCATCGGCGTCTTTGGCACGCTATACGAAGCCTTCCAGGAGGCCGCCGAATACGGTGCCGAAGTTTTCGGGGAAGAAGGCCTCAAGGGCGACTGGGTAGAGCCATTCGTCGAATTCGCGAAGGAGAACATCCAGGCGACCTTCGTTGAAATCAGTGGATTCGTTGACTTACGCAGCCAATCCCCTGAGGGAGTTTCCGTAGTCGCCAAGGCCCTTGATGCCGCCGAAGAATCGGAGTTTGAGGATGTCGAGGTCACCGCCGCCTACTTGGGAGCCCCCCATTACCGCGTGACCGTCAAGGCCCCAGACTACAAGATCGCCGAAGAAGAACTTCGTAAGGCCGCTGACCGTGCCATTGCCTCCGTCAAGCAAGGCGGTGGACAAGGTGAGTTCCACCGGGAACTAGAGGCGGCCAAGTGAGCCGCGTCCTTCTCCATTTCTGTGACGCCTGCAATGACTACACCTTGCAGGAAGCCTGCCCACGCTGCGGGGCAACTGCGCGACCCAACAGGCCACCCAAGTACAGTCCCGAGGACCGTTGGGGTGCCTACCGGCGTCAAGCCAAGCGCCAAGAGCAGGCCAAGCAGCAATCCGGTTCCTAGCCGGACCCTTGTCGTTCGAGGATTAGGTCGAGGACCTTTTCGGGGTCGCTGAGCCGACGCAATTCATGCCGCGTGACGACGGGCATGCCTTGGATGTGAGTGCGCGTGGTGCGCTCCACGATGAAGAGCCCCGGGCGTTCCGCAATGCGGCTGACGTCCGCGGCGACGGCCGCCCGGCGGCGTAGTTGCGGGGAGTCTTCTCCGTAGCCTGTGATTAGCGTGTCCCCGGCATCCGTGGATAGGGCGTTGAAGGGGCTGCGCCGGGTGGGGCGGACGTTGTAACCCATGCCTTCCAGGACGCGTTTGACCAGTTCTTCGAAGGGGTCGGCAGGGCCTTGGGCCGGCGGGTCCGGCTCGGTTGCCAAATCCGCCATTTCGAGGGGGTCAATGGGGAGAATGAGTTCGGCGCCTAGGAATTCTTCCAGACGCATGGCGGCATCGATGCTGGCGTTCATGCCTTGCTCATACATCTGGATGGCGCGGCGGCTCACGCCTGCAACTTGCGCAAGGACACCCAGGCTCATGCCGGCTCTGAGGCGGGCCTGTTGGAGTGCGCGTCCATCCACGTGGACGTAGAAGCCCCCAGGGGCAGCAAACACCATGGGGCGGTCGCCGCGCAGATGGTCCTGCAGTGTGGCGGGGTGCAGGATGGGAATGCTGTAGCGGCCGTACACGACGCCTGTTTCCAGTTCACCGGTGCCACTGCGCAGGCCAATAATGAGGGGCTTGGCATGAAGGAAGCGCCCCAGGAGTTTCATCTCCGCGGCAATGGCCTCGCTGGCTGCATCCACGTTGCCGAGAATCTTGAGGAGAATGAGGTCCTTGTCGCGGCGCGCCACCAAGTCGAAACTGACGGGGCGCAGGTCACAGCGCTCGCTCACCGCGAAGCCCGCTTGGGCCAACAGAGAGCGTACGCCTTCGACCAAGTGGGAACGGTCCATCCCAAGTGTAAGAGTGTTTGTTCTTCTATAAGAACAGAGCGCCAAGGGTCATTCCACGTAGCGGGTACTGGTGGCAGGGGTGCCACGAGCGGCTTGAGCCGCTGGGACCAATGTTGTGGCAACAGCAACCAGGAAGTTGATGGCCACCAAAGGCGCGACACTGGCCCAGGGAATGTGCCAATCAGCCATGGTGGGGTCATCCAAGACTTGGTACGTGCCGTAGGACGCAGCCGCACCTGCAGCAAGCCCCACGACTGTTGCCAAGAGCATGAGGAAAACCACTTCCAGAGTGAACACTCCGAGTACCTGGGCGCGGCGGGCACCTAGGGCACGCATGACGCCAATGACGCGGCGCCGGTCAATCACGTTACGCACGGCAATCAAGGCAATGGCTGCGGCCCCAGCAAACAACCCCGCCCCAGCAAACAATCGGACGAAGGCGCTGCGCGCGTCGCTTTGACTCACCCGTTCGTCCTCCACGGCCTGCACGGTGACGGCGTCGAGGCGAGCCTCCTGGTAACGCGCCTCCAGGCTGCGGGCGGTATCTGGGCCACCAGGAGCGAGGATGCGAGTCACGTTGCCAGGGGTGTCAAGGAGGCTCGGATGTACGAACCACGTAGCGATGTCGCTGTGAATGGCGGCAATGACGGTCACGTCGTGGCCGAGGATGCGCGCGGAGCCCAGGCCGCCGTGGGTGCTGATGGCTAGATCGGGGTCCGCGGCCACGGCGAAGAATGCGTCCCGGAGGTCCACGTAGCGGCCATCGAGTTGCCGCAAGGGGAAGGCCGCGGACAAATCGCGGGTAACGCCGATTGAATCCGTGACGCCGTGATACGGCAGGCCGAGGTCGGCAGCCTGCACATCTGCGGGGACCGCCGTCGTACCAATGACGCCGTAGCCACCCGCGTGGACTTGGGTGTCTTGAGCCACGAGCGTGGCAAAAGATGCAACCACGACGAGGGTGGCAAGCAGTACACCCAACATGCCCACGTTCAGGGCAGTTCGGTCGCGGCGCTCGCGGGCGTAAGCAAAGCCGGCGTCCGCGACGGCATCGAGGCCTTGGAAGCGACTTGCAAGCCAAGCGCCCAGGCGCGCGGGTAGGCCGCTCCAGACCAGAATCATGGTTGCCCCGATGGCGAGGGACAAGGCAAGGAACGGAAGCAGGATGCGGGGTGCACCCGGCGCGTAACGCGTCCATGCTAGGACGATCAATGCGACCCCCGACAAACTGTGGATGACGGCACCGGGCAGGCGCCGGGCAAGCCAATTGGCCACGAGGAAGATTGTCAGGACGGGACCTGCCAGAAGCAAGTAGGGATTGTTCTCGCGCCAACCCAGGTACGTCAGTCCCAGGGCTGCTAGCAGCAACAGAATTGCCCATGGGCCACGCTTCTTGGTGGGTACCAGAATGCCTCGCAGCCCGCTTGCTACGTTGAAGCGCACGCTGCGCCAAGAGGCGGCAGCCACGCCAGCCATGGTGACGGCGAAGCCGAGGCCGAGGCCATTGAGTAAGGCGCTGCCATTGATGTGGAGGCGCAGGCCTGTGGTCGTGGCTTGGCCCAGTTGGAATGGATCGAGGGCCACGTAGGCACTGGCGAGCGCTAGGCCAGCCACGAGGCCCAGGATGCCCCCGAGGATGCCGTAGACGCTGCCTTCATGCAAGTGTACGATGACCAAGTCGCTCCGTCCCGCACCCGTGGCTCGCAGGGCAGCAAGGGATTCGCGGCGTTCTTCCACAACGAGGGCCATGAGCACCACCGCGAGCAGGAAGCCGGCTAGGAGATTGAAGGAACTGAACAATTGGGTGTCGGCGCGGAAGCGCTCCGCGGCCGCATGAGCGTCGCCAAGTGATTGGGCGCGCAAATCAACCACGTCGACTGGTGCGGCAGGGTAACGCTGGGTACCTTGCGGGCGGTACTCCGCTTGCAGGTCGTCGGCGAGGCGCCCCGTTGCGCTGGGCGTTGTTGCTTGCACGAGGAGTGTGTTGGCCCCGCCTGGCAGGCCAAGGTCATCCTGCAGGGCCGCGAGCGTTGTGTAGGCGCGCGGTCCGTCGCCGAGTGGGTCACTGGTCGGGCCAGCCACAATGGCAAGCACGCTACGCGTAACGTCCACTTGTTGGACGGCGGCGCTGTGAGTGATGTTGATGGTCGCCGCAACCGTGCGTGTGTCGCCGTGATTGGTGATGCGCAGCGTCCAGTCACCGTGCGTGGCGCTCGCGGTGGGTGCAAGGACGGCCCCCTCCGGGTTTACGAGTCGTAGGGTCACATTGGCATCGGGCGTAGTGGCCGTTATGCGGGCCGCGTCGGCGGGCGCCGTGAACGTGTGGGTGGCTTCGTCCCCGCTACTTACCCGTTGATCAACAGCCAGCGATGTGATTTCCCGGATTGGGGGGGTGGTGACTTGGAGCGTGATGTCATCGCCCACGCGCGCGTCAAGTTCCTGAGCGAGGAATTCGTTGATGACGAGGGATTCTAAACGGGCGTCGAGGCCGGCGGCGGGTTGCAGGTGGATGAAGCCAGACCAGTCCTGGATGCCCCAGATTTTGGCGCGTGGTTCGAATTGGCCACTCCGAGGATTGCTGGCCGTTGCATCCAGCCGGAGCGCCGTGGTGCTTCGCTCCACTTGGAATGCGACGTCGGGGTCTGCCAAGAGGCCATCAAAGTCGTCATCGGCTACAAGGCCCGTGGTAGTGACAGCCACGTCCGTGAGTCCGAGTGCTTGGCGAGCTTCGGTTTCCACGGAGTCTGCTACCGAGTCCGCCATGACGAAGGCGAAGGTCGCAACACCGGTTGCCACCATCAGACCCAAGGCGAGAAGGGGCAATTGACGGGGCCGACGCAGGGCTTCCGTCCATCCAATGACGAGCAATCGCGGACCCTTGAGCAAGGTCAGAATGAGCAGCGCGACGGCAGCAAGGCCCCACCAGGCGCCAGTCATTGGGTCACCGGGGGCGGGCGTTCAATGCCCACGACGCGCCCGGAATCCATGTGGATGACGCGGTCCGCCATGCGTGCCACTTCGGGGTCATGGGTGACGACGACGATGGTGACTTGGCGGCGCTCATTGAGCCACCGCAGCACCTTGAGAACAATCTTGCCGCTGGTGCGGTCGAGGTTTCCAGTGGGCTCATCCGCCCACACAATGGCGGGGTTGTTCACCAGGGCACGCGCAATGGCTACGCGCTGTTGCTGGCCACCAGAGAGTTCACTTGGCTTGTGCCGGGCGTAGTTGGCCAGACCAACGACCTCGAGGACTTGCAGGGCGCGGCGGCGTGCCTCGCGGCGTTGCCAGCCCAGCATGAGGAGTGGCATCTCCACGTTCTGGGCTGCCGTGAGTACGGGAATGAGGTTGAAGTTCTGGAAGACGAAACCCATGCGCTCAGCACGGTGGCGCGTGCGGTCAGCGTCGGTCAAGGCACCGACTTCCTTGCCGTCCACCACGACCCATCCCTGGTCGAAATCATCCAGCCCACTCAAGCAGTTCAGGAGCGTGGTCTTACCGCAGCCACTGGGCCCCATGATGGCAACGAATTCGCCACGCATGACCCACATGTCCACGCCATCAAGGACCGCGTGGTCTTCCTTGCCCATACGGAACGACTTGCGCAGCTTGCGCGCGATGACGATGAGGTCCTTTGCCGCCACGGAGCCAGGCGGCGGGCTAGGCGCTTCAGCCACGGTCAATTCTTCGACTTTCGCGAGTGGGTTCAAGGTTCCGGTTGCGGACACGGTGGTTATGTGGTCTACCCTGTTGCACAACGCGTGCGCGCCTTGCTCATCGCCGTACTCGTTGCAGGCTGCATACAGGCTCCCCTGACTTTGACCGTGTTTGTGGAGCCGCCTGCGCCGCTCGTGCCAGCGGGAGTGCCTGTGAACTATGCGGTCCACGTGGCCGGCGGTGCCAATCGCGTGGATCAATTGGGAGCGTTGTATTGGTTTGCTCCGCCGACGCAGCCGCCCTCCGAGCGCGACGAAGCCCGTGGCGTACCCTGTAGCCAGGCGGTCAATGGCTCCGTGCCAAGCATGGTCCAATCCAAGTGTACGTTCCCGGCGGGCGTATTGACATTGCATGGGCGTGCCCGCGTCAATGACACGACATGGTGGAGCGTGCCTCGGACGGTTACCGCCATCGACGGCGAATCATATACGGTGGCGATGCAGGGCCCCGGTAACGTGACCACGGGCGAAGGCGTCCGCTTCACGTTGCGCATCGACGGACCCAATGGAGCAGCAAGTCGCCACGTGGACGTGCACTACTGGAGCCGCCCCACGCCGGACCCCATGGCCGTACCCGGAACTGCAACATTGTGCCCGTCGGCGGCGCCTGTGCTACCAGGCCAGGTGACCATCACATGCAACATGGGTGACAACGCCACTTGGTACGCCCGCGGCCACGTCCACCTGGACCTCCTTGGCACCAAGTTTGACTACTGGTCGAAAGAAGCGGTCATCCACGTTGAATGACGTATCTACGTGACGCCGACGGAGGACCCATCCGTTGCAACCAGGAAGCACGATTGGCGGTTGTATGCTATCTTCTCCGGCGCCGGGGGCACAAGGCCGTATTCCTGCACGAGGGCCGCGATGGCGTCGACGCCAACCTCGCGCTCCATGCCGCTTCGGTTCGTGAGTGCCGTGTTGCCACGGGCATCGGTAGTCAAGGCCCAACCATCGAGCACGGGCGTGGTGCGCAGCGGCTGCTCTAGGGTAATCTGCCACGAGCGCCATGGGAGGGTCAGCGTGGGCAGGGGCTCCGGGTAGGCCTGCTCCGGCGGCACAGGGGGCAGGGCGAATGTGAGTAATTCCGGGAAGCGCGGCCCAGCATCTAGGGTTGTGCCGTAGGCGAACGCTGTCTTGCCCCACGGGTCGCGATCCGCTTCTGGACTGCCACCCGTCCGGAATGGTGGGTCGACCTGGCGCTTGCTGGCCATGAAATCCTGAACGGCCTTGTCGTGTTGAGATTGGGTCAAGTGCGTCGTCTTGGTGAGAATGTCCGAAACGGCCTCACGAATCTCTTGCTGCGTGAACGCGCCGTCAAGCACGGCGTCGATGCGCGGCCCAGGCGTGAAAGTGAACCGAGTGAGGCTAGTCTGGGGCGGAGCATCCATGCGCCACTGCAGTCGGGTGACACGGAGGGGGCCCCACGTTTCATTGTCGGCAAAATCCCAGAAGTACGGGGCGGTCTCGGTCTGGGTCTCGTTCCCCATGGCATCCCAGAGGCCAGGCTGGGCCCAGTTGAAGCGAGTGACGACCGCCGGGCAACCCGGGTCGGGGGGCTGACTAGAGTCAATGCCTGTGCCCACAGGCCGCGTAATGCAACCCGCTGCTGCTAGGGCAACGATGAGAGCTGTAACAGCAACAGCCGACCGGTTCACGTGACGACAAAACTGGCCGCGGTCATGGGTCTTTCCGGCGCAGCACGCCAGCCACGGCCGCCAACGCCGCCAATGTCAACAAGAGCGCGGGGCCAGGAATGGGGTTGTCATCTACGTCTCTGTCGGCCCAGGTGTCCCAGATCACGACCTCGTAGTCGTCCTGGTCCGTCCAGGTGGGATTGGTGATTGTAAATGCGTCATCCGCCGTGAAGCCGGCTTGGCCGTCATCTTCCCAGATGAGTGTGAAGCCGCCTTCAGTACCTCCGCCGGGGACGCCGAAGGAGGCGACAAGCTCGTCTCCGTCATACACACGGATTTCGAACTCTTGTAGTGGAGTTCCGTCCCCCATGAACGCTTCCCACTCATAGCGGCCGGTGTTGAGGAAGCCGAAGCCGCTGACCGTAGCTGGAATGCGTTCGGTAGTCTCGGGGAAGTTGATGGGGCTCCTGGAACCGTACGTGAAACTGAAGGAACCGGTTGCAGCGGGGCCCGTCACGGACACGTGAATCACGCGCCCTTCGTCGTTCACGATGACTGTGCAGGTGTAGGTTTCACCGTCCTCCGTGACCGTCACGGTGGCCGTGATGGTGCCATTGCTGTTCACGGTCACATCGGACGCTTCCCCGCTAGAGAGATTCATGCAAGGCATTTCTCCGTCGGCAGGGCCAGCAGATACGTCGTCACCGCCCATGAAGCCATGCGTACAATCGTCGCCGCGCGCTTCGTAGGCTTCGTCGCCGAAGACGATAATGGTAGTATCTGGGTCGCAGTATAGTTCGATGCGGAACGAGAACCCCCCACTGGCCACGTTCATGTCTAGGTAAACGGCGTCCTGGGTTCCCCACTCTACTTCCATGTCAACTTTGAAGCGCATGCCTTCTTCCTCGCCCTGCATCTGGACGTCCATGTTGGACAGTTCCTCGGGAACGTCCTGGATGTCAGCCATGTTACCAAGGCGAGAGACAGCGGTAGCCACTCGCTCTTCCGCTTCGGCTTGGCTAATTGTTTCTGGTTCAAAGCAACCAGTCAATGAAACGAGGACCACACAGGCCAACAAGCACAACGCACGCATGCACATGGCGTAGTCGTCGCCTTACAAAGCGAGCGCGGTGAAATCTCGGCGGCTATGCGTGCAGCCAGACACCGCGGTCCTGGGACTCGATGCGGACAAAGCCATACCGTTCGAATTGCACTACCCCACCAATGTGTTCCAGGGCTGCCGGTTCGACAAGACCCGCATCCTCTCCTAATTCGTCGCCCTGGGGTCGAAGGACGCGAAACGGCGCAGCATGGGCTTGCGGTAGCCATTGCACAATGGGGATTGAGCGATCCAATTCTTCGCCATCCCAGACAGCCGTGCCTTCATCCACTTCGACGTTCCCCATGTCCTTGAGACGGAAACGATCCGCCAAATCATCGGCCGCTACGTGGATCAAGTTGTCACCCGGCAATTCGCGGTGGCCGGCGCCTTCGTCATTTGGATTGACTAGGGGGCGGGCGATGCGTCCCTCCAAGCCGGTCGCCGGCAGGGGCGTCGGGCGGGGCACAAAGAAGAACCTAGGCGTACGGGCATCCTGCACCTTGCCGTCGTGGGCGTCCATGTTCTCCATAGACACGGCGATGTCCTTCTCCGACAAGCCAAGGCTGACCCAATAACTCCGTACTGCTTCTGGGTCGTAACCGCGACGGCGTAGGGCGCGAATGGTGGGCAGCCTCGGGTCATCCCAGCCCGTGTATTTGCCTGCCTCAATGTCGCGCCGCATGGCGCTGGTGCTAAAGGATCCAAACTCGTGAATCTTGATGCGCCCCCAGTACAACGTGTGGGGGTAAGTCCAGCCCATGTGTTCGTAGAGGAAGGCCTGCTTACGCGTAGAATCCATGAGGTCCTTGCCACGAATGACGTGGGTAACGCCCTGCAAGTGGTCTTCCACGGCAGATTGGAAATCAAGCAATGGCCAGCAGACATGGTGGCCGATCTCCCCGGCTGCTTCCCGGGGGTGCACGGCGTCGGCCGCAACGATGCGGAATGCAGTCCAATCGCGCAGCGCCGGGTCCTTGTGCTGAATATTCGTCTTGACCCGGAGCACGGCTTGGCCTTGCAAGAATTGTCCCACCACCATGCGGTCGAAGAGGTCGATTCCATCCCCAGCGGCTTGTTCGCGGTGCTCGCATGCTTCGCCTCGGTTCTTGGCTTCGCGCCACGCTTCGGCGTCACATGTGCATACGTAAGCACCGCCTGCGTGGATGAGTTTCCGGGCGTGCTCGTGGTACAGGTCGATACGGTCACTTGCCTTGACAACGCGATCTGGTCCTCGCCCCGCCAGCCAAGTCCAGTCATCCTCAATCCATTGGTACGCATCGATGCCCTCCTTGGGACGATACAAGGGCGGCTTGACTTGTGGGTCGGTGTCGTCGAAGCGCAGCACCACGTCGGCGTCTTGCATCCTTGCGTATTCCGCCATGACGCTGACGCCGCGCGCGTGGCCCAACGTGAGGGGGCCATTGGGGTTCGGCGCAAAGCGGAGCACGGGCTTGCCGTCCACTTCGGGCAGGGGTTTGAGGCCCTCGCGGCGTTCCCGCTTCTTGGTTTCTAGGAGGTCGGGGGCCTCGGCCTCGAGGGTTGCCTGGATGGTGTCCACATCCATGGCATTCACCTCCGCTGCGGCGGCTTGCAGGGCTTGCATGACTGCCCCGGCATCGCCGCGGAACTCGGGATGACTCGCCATGACGCGACCCATGAGGCGCTTGGGGTCGCATTGGCCGTGCTCGGCAGCGTTCTGAAGGCAAAGGCGGCGGGCCACCGTGGCGAGGTCCACGGCGCGGCGACCCGGGACGTTCTAATAAGGGGCATGGGGGTCCCCGGCGCCGTGGACGCTGTCCTCCTGGCTGGTGGCTTCGGCACACGCCTTCGCCCCCTGACCTACACCCGCCCCAAGCCCCTGCTTCCCGTGGCGGGACGACCGATGGTAGAATGGGTTCTCGACCGCCTGCCTCCAGAGGTTGATCGCGTCATTGTGACCGTCAACTGGCAGGCCGAGAAACTGCGCGCCCACTTCGAGGATTCGGATCGCGACTTGGAGTTCGTCGTAGTCAACGAGGACGAACCGCTTGGCACGGCGGGCGCAGTGCTCAACTGCCAGGAACACCTTGGCGACCGGTTCTTCGTTCTCAACGCAGACATCGTGAGCAGCATGAATCTCGCAGAGATGCTGCAATACCACCTCGACACGGCCGGCGTAGCGACCATCAGCCTCAAAGAAGTGGAACCGGAGGAAGTGGTTCACTACGGGGTTGCCACTATGGACCCGGAGGAGGAGGGCCGCATCCAAGGCTTCGTGGAGAAACCACCGTCCCCCGATGCCGCCCCCAGCCGCCTCATCAACGCGGGTGCCTACATCCTTGAGGCGTCCGTCCTCGACCACATTCCGGCCGGCCGCCTCGTCAGCATGGAGAAGGAAATCTTCCCCATCCTCCTGACCGAAGGTATGTACGGCATGCCATTCCAAGGAGACTGGGTGGATGTGGGTGACGCCGAACGGCTACGTACCGCCAGCCGTCGCCTAGACCCGGACCACCCGTTCGGCGCCGACAGCAGCGTGGCCGATTCCGCCACCATCATTGACTCCGTGGGCGGCCGACAAGTGACCATTGGCGCGGGTGCGAGCGTCATTCGAAGCGTGCTCGGCGACGGCGTCACCATCGCCCCGGGTGCCCGCATCGAGGACTGCATCGTGGGTGATGATGAACTGGTGGCCACCAATCTCGTTGGCCAACGTGTATGGAGCCACCCGGCTCCCGAAGGATACCCTGCCAAGCAGGTCGGTAACGCGGTTCGTAATTGATTCCCTGATTGAGAGGGGAGAGGGCCAGGGAACGGGCCCGCGACGGGACCCGCCCCCGGTCTGACCGGGGCACCTAGCGCGTTGCGCTTACGGTAGCAGGGGAGCTTGGATGGGGTAGGGGAGCAACTGCCCGTCGGCCACGGTACCCAGTTTGGTTACGCGTGTACCGCCCATGATGCCGAGACCCTCCCGCATAAGCGGGTCCACGTAGAGGTGGGTGTTGATGCCCGCGGCTTGGTTCAGCGTCGCAATGCCATCGCCGGTGATGACGTTGGAACCACTACCGGAGTCACCGGGCGAGATGGCTCCGAAGAACATGAAGTGCGAGTCACCCCACGCAATTGCCTCGCCGGTGCGGGGTGTTCCGCCCGTTCCCACGCCCGTACCGTGGCCGTAGTGAGTAATGGTCTGGGCGAGGAAGGGGTTGGGGTCCAAGGTCACTTCAGGAACGAGGCCGCGGCGGGGGAACTCGAAGTCGACGATGTGGCCCTTGTCCTCGTACTGGCCCCAGGGTCCGCCCCAGAAGCACATGGTGGGGGACACTAAGTGCTGCCATTGATTGTCTACGGAGATGCGGGCGTAGTCGGCTCCGAGGCCTCCGTCGCGCGATCCGGATAATTGGCCAAAGTCGAGGAGTACGGGGACTGGGAGACCGAACTCTTCGTGGTTGCCGAGGGCCGCGATCGCCGTGGCCGGCGTGCCGCCCTTGCCGCAGTGGCCCGCGGTGGACAAGTCATAGTTGCCGGGGGAGCCGTAGGCGTGGGCCATGGAGCACCAGCCAATGCTGTCGTCAGTAATGATGAGGAGCAGCGCGCCGGGACGGAGACCAAAGCAACCACTGCCGGCGTATGAGGTGGGCGTGAACAGTTCGTGGCCATCCATCTGCGCCTCAACTGGGGAGGGCAATTCCACTTCCATGGTGCGTCCGTCGGGCGCGACCATCGTGGGGACGGGGAAGCGCATGCCCAGCAGGATATCACGGGGGGGAAGGCCCATCTTGGCGAGCATGGAATCGGTCAATTCCACGCGCATCTCGGCCCAAGTGCCGGGTTCGTGCGTCGCGAGAATGTCTTCAATCCATTCGTCGCGGATGTCACACATGGCATCCTTGTCAATCGTGAATTCGGAGAATGTGACGTCCGAGGTGTTTACGGCATTGGTGGGGGCCGCGAGAGTCAGCACACAAGCAAGAGCCATTGCGCCAATCAGCGCAATCCTATGGTTGGCCATGCCCACGCCATCCGGACTTCACCATATAACAGCGGCATTTGTGCCAGGGATTAATCATGAAGGTGAAACCGACTGGTTGCGCTTTACGGACTCGGCTCACGACAACGTCTAATCGACGACCGATGCCCGCCCGCTAGTCATCTGAGCCACCTGCACAGGCGCAACTGGCCAAACCGGCCAACCTCCGGCTCACGCCATTCGGTTGCTCAACGCCGCCGGACCGATTAGGGATCCGGAAGACACTCGCAACGGTCCTGCTATGAAGTCCTGTTACTGGCAAACTCGGCAATCATGCCGAGGATTCGCTTGGCCGCGGTGTCGGGCAAGTCGGCCAGGGTTGCCTTGGCGAAGGAGGAAAACTCCTTGGCGCGCTTCTTGGCGTAGTCCAGGCCACCACTCTTTTCCATGAACTTGAGAATGGTTTGGACGTCTTCCTCAGTCTTGTCCTTCTTCTTGTACAGGTCAACAAGCTGACGGCGGTCCAAGGGGTCGAGACTCTTATGAGTCGCAACGTAGACCAAGGTCTTCTTGCCATTGTACACGTCGCTGAGCGCAGTCTTGCCGGCTTGGTCCTCGGTGGCCGTGACACCGAGTACGTCATCCCACACTTGGAACGCCAGGCCCAGGAGCCGGCCGCATTCAGCCAGTTTCTTGACTTGGTTGGAGTCGCCGCCGCCTAGTTCAGCACCGTTCTTCATGGCGATTTCGAAGAACGTAGCCGTCTTGCGCTCAATCATGTGATAGTAGTCGAGTTCCTCGATTTTCTTCACATTCTCGAAATGCATGTCCCAGTACTGACCTTCGCACACCTCGCGAGCCAAGCGCGCCACATCGAGGGCAACGCTGCGGAACATGGGGTCGCTGACTTCCAGGTGGTCGAGCAATTCGAACACTAGGGCGAACATGGTGTCGCCCGCCAGGATGCCCATGTTGCGGCCATACTTGGCGTGGACTGCCTCGACGCCGCGACGTGTGTCGCAATCGTCCATGATATCGTCATGGATGAGCGTGAAATTATGCAGCACCTCGAGAGCCACACCATAGGGCATGATCTTCTTGGAGTCGCCACTGACTGCCTGAGCAGCCAGAAGGGCGACGATCGGGCGCAGGCGTTTGCCGCCACCCGCGTAGGGTAGATGCCGGATTGCCTCGTAGAGAGGCTCGGGCTTGCGGAGGTGCAGGTACTTGTCCAGTTCAGCATTGAACTGTTCGTGATAGGGGCGCAGGGTCGCTTCCAGGTTCAAGGGTGTGCCTCCGACGGCCGAGCCCGCGAGCCGGTGATCGCTTTTCAAGGCTTTTACCTTCCAGCCGAGAATTCTCCTGTTGGCCTATACGATTCGCCCGGCCTGGCTGGGCCCTGAGCAACCCATAAGGCGGAGGTACCGTCCGGCACCCCATGCGCCTGCGCGGAATCATCACTTTCTCTCTCGTCGCCGTGGCCCTGGCGGGCTGCCTCGAAGCCGAGGAACTCCACCCCGGGGAGTTGGTTTGCCGGCAAGGCCACTGCAACTTCCAAGCCACCCCGGAGCCCACCAGACAAGCCAACGAACTCTCCATTGCAGTCAATCCACGTGACCCCCTGAACATCATTGCCAGTGGGAAAGACTACTTCCCAGCCGAGGCAGGGGACTGCGTCCGCGACGGCCTCTACGTCACATTCGACGGCGGCGTCACCTGGGAAACCATGAACGTTCCCGGTTCGCCCTGGAAGACGCAATCTGACCCGACCCAATTCTCGCCCGATGCTGATCTTAGCAAGTACTGGTGCGTCACCGACCCGGTGGTGGAATTCGATGACGACGGCACCGCCTACTGGAGCATCATGCCATACCAATGCGACCCAGTCACAGGCTCCAAGACCGGCGACGGCCTCCACCCCGACGGCGGCTTCAACGACTGGTTCTGGAGTTGCTCCAGCATGTACGTGCTGGTCAGCGAAGATGGCGGCCGCACGTGGCCCATCATCCGCGAACTAGCCTTTGGCCCCCGCCTCGAACACGACAAGCAATGGATGGCCATCAGCGACACGGGGACCATTCTCGTTTGCTGGGACCGTGACCCCAGTTACCAGGTGGGCAGTCTGCTTGGCCCTGGCTCGAATGCCGCCGACCAACTCACCGCCGCAGGGTACATGGTGTGCAGCACCAGCGACGACCAGGGTCGAACGTGGAGTGAAGTCACAGACGTCAACCCTCCCGGCACCTGGAGTGGCTTCCTGCCATGGATTGATTGGGGACCCGACGGCGCTTGGCTGGCTGCCATCAACCCGGAAGGCGAAGTGATTGTCAGTCGCAGCGACGACGGCCTCGCATGGGAGGCACCCATGGTCGTGGGGACCTACGAGAATCCACCCGCCAACGGTGCATTCGGCTGGCCAGCACTCAACGGCTCCGCATTCCGCACATTCGCGCTGCCAAGTCTGGCCGTGGATCGCAGCGACGGCCCCACCCGGGGAACCATCCACGTCGCCTGGATGGACCACAGCGTGGGCTATGGCCAGATTCTCTACACCCGCAGCACGGACGGCGAAACCTGGGCGGAACCCGTGCGCCTACGCGACGACGGCGCCAACCCCACGCACGACCAATTCATGCCCGCCATCAACGTGGGCAGCGACGGCATCCTCGACGCCATCTGGTTCGACCGCCGCGACGACCCGGACAACTACCTCTACGCCCTCTACCACTCGTACAGCCCAGACGGTGGCGAAACGTGGAGCCCCGACCTCAAGGTGAGCGAACACCTTAGCGACGAACAATTCAGCCACCACCAGAATGGCATGGTGTTCCTCGGCGACTACATCGACCTCGACGCTACGCCGGGTCAAGCCCACGTAGTGTGGGTTGATACCCGCAACGAGAAAGCAGACGCCTTCGTGGCGACCATTCAACGGGGTTGACGCCGCCGCCGGATGGCCACGCATACGCATTTAGATTCAGATTCCCCGTACTCGCACGCGCCTCGGCCCCAACTAGGCAGTTCATGTCATTGGCGTGCATCGCCCCCCATGCCCAGTCTAGGCAACATAACCGCCTTTTCGCTTGCTTGCTTATTGATCCTGTCGGCCGCCGCCATGTCCGGCAGCGCGGAAGGGGACTATGCTCAGTACCACGGCATTGCCAACCCATCAATGGACGAATGGGCTTGGGTTGACTTTGATACCAGTCACGGGTTTGCGCGGCACGACCTGGTAACGCGGCGGTGCCCCACACCAGCGACAGCGTGCGAAGCGTTTCGGGCCGAGTTTTCGTTCGCTGAGCGTCCTTGACCGCGTTGGCGCAGGGACCGTGCGCGTCCAACAGGCACAGTAAGCCGGTCACGTCGATCGTCTGTCCCGCCTGATTAAACACATAGGCCGACTCGGCCGCGGCGATGCCGACCCGCAACGGAGGCGTGACCAAGTCGACGTCCACGACACTGATCGGCAAACCGCTGTGCAACGACACCGCGTTGCAAGTATCTACGGCGATGTTGATAGACGACAATCCGCCTTGATCCGCTGCCTTGATCAGGTATTCCGAAGCCGGTTTGCTGCGGCCCGTGGGCTTGAATCCTCCCTGTCGCAACAGATTTCGAACCGCTGAACGCACTTCGTCGTTGCTCGACATCGGCGCCGATGCGTCCGTGCGCAACAGGCTAAGCACGGACTGGACACCGTGCATATGGCCCAAGGGTCGCGGAAAGACCGTCACAAAGGCCCCTAGGTCCAACAAGGGATGATCATCGATCGTGAGCGTAAGACCCGCGTTCATCATTTGGCAAGACCCGCTGAGGTTCGAAAACGGTTTGTTACAATGACGGT
>JBFJXU010000015.1:0-18723 GCA_041622975.1 Thermoplasmatota archaeon | reverse complement strand
GGGACCCCTCCCATGCGGGTCAGCCGTTTGCCACGTTCCTCTGCAAGGCAGGTGTCCGGCCACTCGTCGTCGGAGAGATCGACCAATGCAATCACCGCGTCACGAAGCCCCTGCTGGATTCTGGCTTGTTTGACTGGACCCAGCAGCACGGACCCGGCAATGAAGTGAGCATCGCCGTGAATCCGACCAATCCATTGCACCTCATTGGTGGTGCCAAGGACTACACAGTGTCGTACATCTCCGACGACGCCGGTTGCGGCGACTACACGGTCTGGATGGGGACTTTCTGGTCCATGGATGGGGGGTTGACGTGGGGCAACGACCTCATGCCCGGGTTCCCAGGCGACCCTCGACCAAGCCCGCTGCATGGTAATGGCTGCAACACGGATCCGGTGCTAGCTTTCGATGACGATGGAACGGCATGGTACCACGCCCTCAATTACCGAGGCACGCGGGACGATATGGCCACGCTGCCATCGCCTCGCGCCGGAGACGACCTTTACTCCGGCAGCCAACTCTACTTTGCCCGGAGCAAGGACGGGGGCGTCACGTACTCAGGCGACGACATTACATTCGCCGCGTTTGGGGACAATGTCACCATCTTCAACGACAAGAATTGGTTCGCATTACAGCCCGGCGGCGACCACATGATTGCCACGTGGAGCCAATTCACGGTGGGATCCCACATCTTCTTCGTGGAGTCATTCGACAACGGCGCCACTTGGGGCCCCATGACTCCTATTACCACAGGCCCCGGCACCAGCGGCCCCAGCGTACAGTTCAGCATGCCCCAGTACCTCCCTGGCGGCGACCGGGTGGCCGTCATCTGGGCCAGCGACATCACTCCAGAAAGCTTTGATTGGACGGTCATCTACACAGAGGGAACCGTGACTCCCGGGGGCACCATCTTTGAAACACCCCAAGCCGCCTTCCCCATGAACCGCCTGAAGTCTGGCCCGGGACGCGACGGTACAGGCCCAAGTGAATTCCGCTTGTCCACATACCCCGTTCTCGCCATTGACACCAGCGGCGGCCCGTGCGACGGCCGGCGCTACGTTGTCTGGGCCGACCAGCCCGGTGAATTGAACTCGGATGTGCAGGTCCTCATGCGGTACAGCGACGACGGCGCGGCGTGGAGTGAGGCGACGGCCGTCAATGATGTTGCCACGGGGGACCAATTCATGCCATGGATTGATGTGGACCCCGAGGGCGGCGTACACGTGGCGTGGTACGACCGGCGCAACGACCCGGACAACCGCTTACTGGACGTGTACTACGCGTACTCGGACGACTGCGGGGAATCCTTCCACCCCAACGTGCGTGTCACCGAGACCAACTTCGACGGCGACCTTGGCCACCACCAGAATGGCGGCCCCTTCATTGGCGACTACATCGGCTTGGACACCACGGCCACCACCGCGAGCATCATCTGGGCTGATACACGCCACACGGAGTCGCCGGGCCGCATGACGGGGAGCGATGTCTACGCGGCCACCATCCTGTTAGACGCGGCATCTGCAACCGCCCTGGGGGCATCGTAATCATGGAGGCAAGTACCACGGACGAACATCCGTTTGTTCCGTACCGTCCGCACGCCCCCACGCCCAAGGAAAGCCTAGCAGGGGTCCGCGCGTTCCGAGAACACCTCGACGGCCGCCGCACGGTCCGCATGTTCGACCCGGACCGGGACGTGGACCGCCGCGTCATCGAGGAAATCCTCACGGCAGCGGGTACGGCCCCCTCGGGCGCCCACAAGCAACCGTGGACCTTCGTCGCCGTCCGCAGCGCTGACGTCAAGGCCAAAATCCGCGCCGCCGCGGAGGAGCAGGAGAAGCGGTTCTACTCGGAACTGGCCCCCGAAGAATGGCTCA
This sequence comes from Thermoplasmatota archaeon, assembly GCA_041622975.1. Taxonomy (GTDB): domain Archaea; phylum Thermoplasmatota; class E2; order JACPAO01; family JAHFTW01; genus JBFJXH01. Next base: position 16,852 of record JBFJXU010000015.1, on the reverse strand, counting down.
ATGACCTGGCACCGCTTGGCACCGACTGGGAGAAGACCCACCTCACGGACGCGCCTTGGACCATTGTCGTGTTCGCGCAAGACTACGCCCTCGACCCGGACGGCTCGAAATCCAAGCACTACTACGTCAACGAATCCGTGGGCATCGCGTGTGGATTCCTGCTAGCAGCCATTCGGATGGCGGGGCTGTGCAGCCTGACCCATACGCCGAGCCCCATGAACTTCCTGCGCGACCTCCTCGGCCGCCCCGCCAACGAGCGGACGTACCTGGTCCTGCCAGTGGGTTACGCGGCGCCCGATTGCCAGGTCCCCGACCTATCCCGGAAGGAACTGGATGAATTCGTGGTGTGGAAGTAGGCCTATTCGTCCATCAGCCACAACTTGTCGCCAATGGTGTGGATGTTGCGAACCGCCTTGCCACCCGTAGCCGGACCCATGTCGGCACCAGGAATCATGCATTGACCCACGGCCAGGGGCTGGCCGTTTTTTTCGTCACGAATCCAGCAGGCATCGCCGGGTTGTAGGTCGGGGTCGGCCTCCGTGATGCCGGGGGCCATGATGTCGGCACCATTGGTCACGAAGCGAACGGCACCCATGTCCACGGTGACCCATCGCTTCTCGGGCCGGTGCGCGAGCAGGCCCCGCAGGCTGAGGAACGGTTCATCCTCCACGTAGAGGCCGAGTACCTTGTTGTTCACGAGGAGCACTTTGCTTTCGCCTGCTTCGGCTTCCTCGACCACGGCACCCGGATTCCACAGCGTGATGCCCAGCCGACCCTCCATGTCGTCCAGCAGGGCCTTGGTCTGCTTGGATTTCAACCGATTGCGGCGGCGGATCTTCAGGTCCACGCCCCTGGCACAAAGGGGCAACCTGTAAGGCCTGCGACCCGCCACGAAGGTGGACGCGGCGGAAATCCTGATATAAGACCCCCAAGTCGCGCGGCTTCATGGGTAAAGGAACGCCTAGCATGCGCGGTGGCCACCGCACGCACATTCGCTGCCGCCGCTGCGGCCGTCACGCCTACCACATGCAGAAGAAGCGCTGCGCATCCTGTGGCTTCGGCGCCACGGCCAAGCTGCGCTCCTACAACTGGGCAAAGCACCACTAAGCGACGCCAAGGGGTGCTTTGACCCCGCCATGCGGGGGACCCGCAGGTGTCGCTTGCGACGCCTGCAGGGTGGGCTAAGCACCACTAGGTCTTCCCAGACTGCCCTTCTCCCTTCTGTCAAATTTGCTAGCCGGTCCAAGTTGACCCATCGAGGCCAAGGTGCCTTCTTCGCTGACTTTTTCACCTGATGGGAGTCGCCCACCAATACACCACGCACAGGTACCCAAGCGGCCAACGGGGACGGATTTAGGGTCCGTTGCTTAGTGCTTCGCAGGTTCGAATCCTGTCCTGTGCACTCGCTTCGCTCATGCACGCCAGGATGCGAACCATCCCTGACGGGTGCGAAGCACGCTCCGCATCGGCCCATGTACGGCGATTGCCCCCCTTCGGTCATCACTGCAGCACCCACATCCTATGGTGCGTTTGCAGCCTTGGCCAGCGACGTGGCGCAGCGACTGGATCGTCAACCCGTGTGGGTTGTCGTGGCCAAGCCGCGGCTGCGGGACCTGGAGGCCCTCATGCCACGACCCGGGGTCGCCATCGACGGCGTGGACGTCTTAGCCGCACACTTGGATCACATGGGCTTGCCGCTCCCGCGTCGCCGCGTGGCGGAGGCAGGTGCCCCCCACGTGGGAAGCGGCTTGGTCGCGGGCGACGCTGCGGATGCGAAGGAATTGGCGCGCTTGCTTGGCGTCCCGGTGGAAGCATGGCAACCATCATCGCCACTCAACATCTCCTAGCGGGGTGTGCTACCTTGACCGCGTCACTCGATGGACTTGACGGTGAGGCTGTACGTGAGGTCCTTGCCCCTGAAATGTTGCAGTTCGTTGGCCGTGATATCGAAGCCGTAGGCCAATGCCGCCGGCAGCTGCACGCTCAATTCGTCACCTACGCCCACGCCCACAAGTGCATTTTCCATAGCGGGGAAGAGGCGGCCGTCGCCCAGTGTCACTTGGAATGTGCCCTCACCGAATTGACTGCCATCCTTGAAGGTGCCAACGTAGTCGATGCCGAGTTGGTCTCCGGTTGTCGCTTGTTGGCCCTCCGCCACGATTACGGCGCGTACCGTGACGCGCGCCTGGCCAAGCGCAAAGTCAAGGTTAGCATCGGTCGCACCTGCGGGGGCGGCGACCGTAGCCGTGGTGTACGTCCAATCAGGGTAGGCAATGTCGAGGCGACCTGCATTGTTGGGGGCCCAGTCGCGGAAGCCAATGGGCAGCAGACGGACCTCTGGGTCCCAATCGATGGTCCAGCCGCGGGGCAGGCTCACATCCCAGGTTGCTTCACCCAGGAGGTCACCTGCATTGTGGGACCAGAGCACCACCGTTGCGTTGTCGCGCACATGGACCTTTGGGGTGACGGCGCCCACTTCCATGCGGGCAGGTTCGATAACCCCGTCGTGGGCACGATGAATCAAGACGGGGCGCACCGGAGTGAAGGTGCCATCGTCATCGAACGCTGAGGGGGTTGAGCGGGCGATGTCGCGAGCCACGCTGAGGCCCGAGGTCACGTGGCCAACTGTACTTGCGGCGGTGCAGGACCCGGCGCCGTCCAGGTGGATGCGCAGCGCACCATCGGGCATGGTTTGAGCGGAGCCCTGCACAATGTCGTCTCCGGGGTCCGCCGGACCAGCCAAAACGTCCTTGGTTGCCCCATTGGGGTAGGTGGTGCCCAATTCAATCCATTTCTGGGGGTTGATACGGTGTACAATCGTGGCGCCGAATTGGCCGGCCGCAGCGCGCTCCGCAAGGTCGGTGACGCCAGGTTGTAGTCCAACCGTGATGTCACCGAGACTAGTTTCGAGCACCACGACCTGTTGAGCAGTAAGACAATCGGGAATAGCCGGGGCTGGGCCCTGCATGCATCCCGCCAACGGGATGAGCAGCACAAGCACCGGCCAAGGTTTCACGCAGACTCCTGGAGTTGGATGTCGAAGCTGAGCCACTGGCCGTTGAAGTCTGCTAGGCGCCCGGAGGCATGGTAACCATACGCGAGGGCGGGAGGAATCACGAGGGTGACGTCCTCGCCGACGGCGTGGCCGGCAAGGCCCAGGTCGAAGCCAGGAATGGCGCGGCCCCCGCCGATCGACAAGGGGAACTGCCCTTGGTCGAATTGCTCCTCCGAGTCCGTGAAGTAGCCACGGTAATCAGTGGTGACGCTGTGGCCCAATGCACTCACGGCTTGGTCTGTGGACTGTACGTCGAAGTTGAGGGGGAACCGTTCTCCATCAATGACAAACGCGCCTTCGAACGAGCCACTGGTCCCGTCCGGGACGGTCACGGTGGCGACACCGTAGCCCCAGTCAGGGTAGGTGTAGCGGCCGCCCGCACCTTGCTGGTCCGTAGCAGCGGGGGCCAACGTGATGGAAGATCCGCCGGCGTCGAAGACCCAACCGTCGGGGCCTTCGAAGGAGAGGTCTACAGTCGTTTGTGCGTCGTCGCCGTTGTGAATCCACCAGAGGACGTGGTCCGTGGTATTGGTGATGGTCCAGGTACCAGGGGTAATGAGGTCTGCTTGGATGCCGTCGCCCATTTCCGAATCCCGCGGCGCAGGGGGGTTGAATTCAGGGGGATTTCCATGGATGGTGACCGATTCAAGGACGACCGTCTTGCGTGGCGGAACGCCGTCGGGTTTGAGGCTACTGGCCTCTTCGTCCACTTTGCGCACCACATCCATGCCGTCGATCACTTCACCGAAGATGGTGTGCTTGTCGTCAAGCCATGGTGTCGCCTTGAAGGTGATGAAAAACTGGCTCCCACCGGTATCAGGGCCACTATTGGCCATGCTCAGCAGGCCGCCTTTGTCGTGGCGTAGTTCGGGGCGGATTTCATCGGGGATTGTATAACCAGGGCCACCGCGACCGTCATCGCTCGGGTCATCGTCCTTGCTGTTGGGGTCGCCACCCTGCATCATGAAGTCAGAGACAATCCGGTGGAACTTGGTGTCGTTGTAGAGCCCCGTTTGGGCAAGGTGTGCGAAGTTGCCTACTGTGATGGGGGCGTGTTCGTCGTACAGGAGGACCGTGATGTCTCCCATGTTGGTATGCAATGTGGCGGTCAGACCAGAATCTTCGCCCGTGCACCCGGCAAGGGACGCGGTGAGGACGAAGACGGCTGTGAGCAGGATTCGCATGGGCCGGCCGACTCCAGGGGCTCCCTAAAGCCTTGGGCTTTCCTTTTATCACGCCACCAGGTCGGTGGGCACCTTGCTCGAAGGCCCTGCTGATGTTCCCGTCGCCGTCGTAGGTAGCGGTGGCTTTGGTACGTGCCTGAGTATGTTGCTTGCCTCCAAGGGAATCGAGGTGCGCCAATGGTGTCGGGACCCGGATTACGCATCCATCCTGAACAACCGGCGCGAGAACACACGATACCTGCCTGGACCCAAGATCCCGCTCAACGTATGGATTACAAGCAGCCTGCAGGACGCGGTGGAGGGCGCGCACGTTGTCGTCATTGCTGTCCCTAGCCGGGCCGTACGCGAAACGGTCCGCAACGTGGCTCCGTTCCTGGAACCAGGTGCCAAGGTACTCAACGTGGCCAAAGGCATTGAGACCGGCACGTTCCTGCGCATGAGCCAAGTGATTGGTGAAGAACTGAGCAAGGATCACCACGTGGCGAGCCTGTCCGGCCCGAATCACGCGGAGGAGATTGCCCGCGGTATGCCCGGGGCAACGGTGATTGCAAGCCGCCACGCTCAGACCCGCGATCTGCTATGCGACCTGTTCACCACGGAGACGTTCAAGGCCTACCCGCGCAAGGACCTAGTCGGCGTGGAGTTGGGTGGCGTGCTCAAGAACATCACAGCCATCGCCGCCGGAGTCACCAAAGGTATCGGTTTTGGCGACAACTCGGCCAGCGCGGTCATTACCCTTGGCTTAGACGAAATGGTCCGGTTTGGTACCAGTCACGGCGCCAAGGCCCGCACGTTCACTGGCTTGTCTGGTCTGGGCGACCTCATTGCCACGGCCACGTCTGAACACAGTCGGAACCGCCGTGTGGGGGAACTCCTAGGCCGCGGCCTCACCATGCAGGAAGCCTTGGACACCATGGGGGGCAAGGTGGCCGAAGGTGTCCACGCGGCACGGTTCGTGCACGAGCAAGCGCAGAGTGAAGGAGTGGAGTTGCCCATGACGGCGCAGATCTACGCCATCCTGTACGAGAAGAAGGACGTCCGCGAGGCTGTACGCGACCTACTCGACCTGTTATGACCTTAAACACCGGCAACGGTGCGCCGCCTCGATGAGAACGTGGTGGCTGGCCGCCGTCCTGGTGGCTCCGCTCCTGACCGGTTGCCTGAGTTTCCTTGAAGACGACGAGGAGGACGACGGCGGTATCCGCCCGGCCCCCGTGGACCACGACCCTGAGGACATCGTAGTCAGCGGTTTTGTCGAGCACAGCATTACGCTCATGGGCTTCGACAACAACACCACGCTCTCGACCCTCGTTTACGAGCCTACGAGCCCAAGCAGCCTACCCGACGGCTCGGCACCCAAGTGGCCCATCGTGATTCTCCTGCATCCGTGGGGTTCACCCAAGGAGTGGTGGACTGACCTGCCCTACCCAGACCAGGATCGCAACCCACAGCCTCGGGACTTCATGGCAGAATTGGCCAGCGAGGGCATCCTTGCCGTCGCGTACGACGCCCGCGGCTTTGCCCGCAGCAGCGGCCAGTCAACTGTCGCCGGCCCGGCCGAAATGGCAGACCTGGACGCCGTCATTGAGCAGGTCCGGGAGATGTTCCCCACCACCGATTTCGTCGGCGTCAGCGGCATTAGTTACGGGGGCGGCCAAGCACTCAATGCGTGGGCCACCAATCCCCGCATCACTACGGCAGCAGTCCATCAAGGCTGGGCGGACCTCCACCTCGCCCTGTTCCCCGGTAATGTGCCCAAACTCATGTGGACACAGACACTGCTGGCTAGTCAAGGCGCAGCCGGCCAAGCCCGGTACAGCCCTATCGTCCAGGACTGGTACGAGAACATGTACACGCGCGCCGACGCCGACGGCGTGGAGGCGCAAATGGACTTGCGTTCCGCGAAGGGACGAATGAACACTGCCAAGCCGCTGTATGTTTGTGACGCCATGCAGGATTCCTTGATGATGCAGTACGGCCAGATTGACGCGGAAGGATTCCTGCGGGCACGAGTCCATGAGGGCGGCCACCTGGCTCGCGATGATGCGTGCTGGGACGCCACCAAGGATTGGTTCCTCTTCTTCCTCGCTGGGCGTGACACCGGTGTTGCGACCTGGCCTGCTCTTGAAACCGTGGATGCCTTGGGAGACACGCCAGTTCAATACAAGAGCCTCCCGGCCCCCGAAGAACGCGCGTTGTACCTTCACAACGGCGATTTGGCTGACGCACCCCTGGACACGGCCACGTTCACGGTTAGCCAGCGCGTGATTGGCAACCCATTCGAATACCCGGACGTTGCCCGCGATTTGCTAGGCGGCGTGGCACCCGTTCCCGAACAATTCCGGCAAGACCCGACGGCAGTCAATTTCGTCCGCGACTTCCCCAACGCCGGCGTCATCATCGGCGCACCGACGCTCACCTTGACGGCCCAGGACGTCAACCAGACATACCAGGCGGTCGCAGAACTGTACCTGGAGCGAACGGGCACCAGTTACCTCCTCGGTCGTGCGGCGTACGCCGTGCTCGATGAAAATGACCACGCCAATGGCACGGTCCAAATGCAATTCCCGTGGACCAAGGCGAACATTCACCCCAACGACCGCCTGCGGCTGGAAGTCTCGGCCAACGACCCGCTAACGTATATGCCCCTGAACCAGAACTACAATGCCGTGTTCACGGGCGACAGTTACCTGAGTCTCGGTTTCATCTAACTGGGCCCGCCGCTCGGCGAATCAAGCCGGAGCCGCGGCCACATCAGGTTCAGCCACGGTGGTCGTGGTTGCTGCAGGGACGGGTACGTCGCTGGGAGGCAGCAGACGGGTAGCCGCGATGAGTTCGACCTGGAGGCGCGGCTCGTTCTTTTCCTGCTCGCGAGCCAACCTTTCGGCTAGTTCGTCGTCCAATTCCTCGATGCGACGGTTGTTCTTGAACGTCAATTCGTGCAGGCGCTTTTCGAGTTGCTCGTACTCCTGCTCCAATTTGCGCTCGCGAATGCCATTTTCTGTGAACCAGAGGCGGTTGCGGATGTCGCCCATCTTGCGGCGAATCTTGGCCTCGTCCATGCGGATTTCTTCCTTCTGCCTCTCGTAGTATTCCTCGAGACGCTTTTCGGTGCGGCGGACTTCCTCTTGGGCTTCTTCCCGCTTGGACGTGAGCACCGGCACAATGGCCGTCCCCACTTCGAAACGGGCTTGCTCCTGCACCTTGCTCCATGCTTCCGCATCAAGGACAGGTACCTCCTCAACGGCCTCGCCATCGGGGATACTGCGAAGATCTTCCTCCACCTCGATGATGCGACCGTCGTCGGCCACGGTGATGCTGACGAACGCCTCCACTTCGCTGCGGATGGTTTCGATGAAGTAGCGGTAGTATAGCAACGTGGCAGGTTCATCCACTTCGGCGGTGCGCAGGGCACCACAGCACGCGGTGCGTTCTAGGTCCTTGAGTGCTTGTTGGACGAAGGCGCTGCCGAGGCTCAAGTATTCCACTTCGCCGTCCATGGCGTCAAAGGTGTCCGGGTCCGCAGTGAAGGCGTGGGTTTTCTTGGCGCGGCCGCGGCCCAGATGAACGGTGGTGACGTTGTCCTCGGTTTCAGCATCGGCACCGGTTTTCACGATGAAGCGTTCGACAAAGGAGCGGACTTGGCGTTCCAAGTCTACTGTATCCTCAATTTCGACGTCGTCCTTGGCGGTGCCCAAGTCGAACTTGTGGAAGATGCTGGCATCTAGTTCCTTGATTTCGTCAGCGGCGCGCTTGCCGCGGCGTACTTCTCGTTCCACCTTCGCCAAGCCGTCTTGGACGTCCGCGTCTTTCTCGGAGCCCATGATGATGTCGAGGATGCGCTTCTCAAGGCCACCCTGCTCGTTAATGTCGCTGAGGATCAGGTCCATTTCGCCAATGGCCACTTCGAACAAGCGGATCTTCTCGTAGAGCACCTGCAAGACGTAGTCTTCAATGGTGTCGGCGACGGCCAGGTTGAGAATGACGACTTTGTCCTTTTCTTGGCCGATCCGGTGGACACGACCAATGCGTTGCTCGACCCGCATGGGGTTCCATGGCAGGTCGTAGTTGATGAGAATGGAACAGAATTGCAGGTTGAGACCTTCCGAACCACTGTCGGTGGCAATGAGGACTTGCGTGTCTTCACGGAATTCCTGGAGCGCATTCTTGCGTCGCCCGGCACTCATTGCCCCGTGATACTTGACGATGGAGATGCCTTCCTTTTGGAAGCGCCGGGCCAGGAGATCCTGGGTTTCACGGAACTGAGTGAAGATAATCATCTTCTCGGGCGTTCCCTTGGCAATGTCGAGGACCAAGTTGACCTTGGCGTTGCGCTTGATGCTGTCGGCTTTGTGTCGAAGTTCTTCCATCGCCGCCAGCGTGTCTTGGTCCTGTACCTTGGGCATCATGTTGCCCAACGTCTTGGAAAGGGCAGGGGCACTGCTGGCCACTTCGCGTTCCAGGATTAACAATGCAAGGTGGGATTCGAAGGCACCTTTGTGGCGTCGGATGAATTGCGTGACCGCTTGGTGGAGTTCGTATTCTCCTTTGGATGCTTGGACGCGATTGGTTTCGACTTCACGCGTGGGGAATTTGATGCCGGTTTCGCTGCGTCGGTTCCGGATGAGAACTTGCTCAAGGAGGCGTTGTAGTCGTTTCGCGTGCAGCAGAACGCGACCTTGGGCATCGCCGATGTATTCCTCTTCGAAGTTCTGCAAGGTTCCCAGAAGACCGGGCTTGAGGAGATTGATGAGGTTGTACAACTCCATCAAGTTGTTCTGGATGGGGGTCGCAGTCAGCATGAGCGCGTAACGCGCCGACAGGTCGTCGGCCAGGGCGTAGCGCTGTGTTTTCTTGTTCTTGAGGTAGTGGGCTTCGTCAATGACGACCAGGTCCCATTCACGGGCGATGATATCTGGGTAATGCTGGTGGCTCTTGGCCGTGTCAATGGAGGTGACAATCTTGTCATGTCGGCTGAAGCCCCGGAAGGACGGGTCGTCGTGTCGGATGAAGCGTTCACCGAATTTGTCCCAAAGTTCCTGCTGCCACTGGCTAGCAATGCCGGCTGGCGTGAGGATGAGGATGCTGCGCGCTTTGCCGCGGCTAATGAGTTCCTTCATGATGATGCCGGCTTCGATGGTCTTACCGAGACCGACTTCGTCAGCTAGGATGGCGCGTCCGCCCAAGTTGTTGAGGACGCGCACGGCAGCCTTCACCTGGTGGGGAAGAATCTTGATCTTCCGGCGCAGTTGGTGAATGCTGGTGATCCCTTCATGCCGCTGTGCGCGGAGGCGCTGGCCTTCGAGGTTGAGGTTGTGGAGTCCAGATTCAACGAACACGCCTTTTGCCAAGTGATCGGCCACGTCAAATGGGTCGTCGATGGGGTGCCCACGGAGGGGGTCGCGACGGGCGCGCTTGAACAGACTCTTTTTTTCTTCAGACATAAGCGGCAGGGGGACGCTCGGCCCATCCCCGTTGACGTTTAAAGGTGATGTAGTCACGGCCCGGTGGGGCCAAGTGCTCTTGGGCGGTCACGCGTCTGTGCAGTTGCAGGCGGTTCTGTTTGACCTGGACAATACGCTCATCGATTTCCTGCGTCTCAAGCGACAGGCAAGCGATGCAGCGGCCCGGGCCATGGTTGCCGCGGGAGCGGATTTTGCATTCGACGCGGAGGAAGCAGGAGACATCCTGTTCGGCGAATACTTGGAGGACATTGAAGGCAACACAGTGTTCGAAGACTTCCTTGGCAAACACCACCGGCAATCCTTGAACCTCAACCAACACGCCGTGGACCGGATCACGGCCGCCGCGGTGAACGCCTACCTGAAGGCAAAATTGGTCCACACGGAGCCATACCCAGGTGTTCGGCGCACATTGTTGCACTTGGCGCGCCAAGGCTTGCGCATGGGCGTCGTGACCGACGCGCCACGGTTCAAGGCATACCAAAGGCTGGAGTCGGCAGGCCTCGTGGACTTCTTTGAATTCGTCTTGACTGCCACGGACACGGGCCACCAGAAACCAGACGAACGGGTTTTCCGGGAGGCATTGGACGTCCTTGGCTTGCCCCCGCAATCTGTTCTCATGGTGGGCGATTGGCCGGAGCGGGACATGCAAGGCGCTCGCGCGTTGGGGATGCCCACGGCGTGGGCCAAGTATGGACGGCCGTTTGCCGACGGCTCCGCCGACCATATACTGCAGCGCTTTAGTGACTTGACGCGCATTGTTGGTCTTCGACAAGGTGTTGCACCGCGAGCGTGACGCGGCGCTGGCGGGCTAGACGGATTCAATCCAGCCTTGGCTCAAGGCATTGCGAAGAGTCATGCTGGATTTGAATTGGGCTTCGGTCACGGTGAATTCGGTTTCCCGGGCGTACTTGACGCCGTGCGTCCAATCCGTGAAGCGCTTGTTGACACGGAATCGTAAATCGGTGGTGCGGGCTTTGACGGCTCGGTGTTGGTCGCGGGTCTCGGTGAAGGAACCCTGGAAGCGGTGCATGACGCCATCGTTCAGGACGGCGGTGCTCGTCGTGGTTCCGTCGAGGATGTACCGGTCGTGGCTGACGACGATGAGGGTCCCTTGGTAGGAATTGAGTGCTTGCAACACGATGTCTTTGGCGGACAAGTCCAGGTGGTTGGTCGGCTCGTCGAGGATTAACAGATTGCTGGGCTTGAGTACCGCTTTGAGGAGCATTAGGCGCTGGCGTTCGCCGCCGCTTAGGGTTCCGACCTTGCGTGGCATGTCCACGTCGGGGTGGAAGTTGAAGCGCCCGAGGAGCGCCTTGGCGTCCCGGTCCTCCATGCTGCGGGCTTCTTGGACTTCTTGACCGACTGTGCGCTCTGCGTCGAGGTCGTCGTGTTCCTGGCTCACGAAGATGCCCTTGACGCCGGGGGCAGCATGAATGGAGCCCGCGTCTTTGGGTTCTTGGCCCGTAAGGATGCGTAGAAGTGTGGACTTGCCCGCACCATTGGCGCCTACCAAGCCGATGCGGTCGCCCTTGCTCACTTCGAAGTCGAGTCCATCTAGGACTGGCCGGTCTTCGTCGTATGCCTTCTTGATGCCGGTGAGCCGCAGCATTTCGTTGCTGCTCTTCTGGGTGGCGCCGAAGGCTAGGCCGAACCCGGCGTCGGCCATGACGGCGTCGGGGACCTGCTCCAAGGCTGCTTGGTACTTGCTGAGCGCCTTCATGCGGCTTGCATATTGGCCATCGAAGCGCTTCTGGTGCCGGAATTGCTGGATGGTTGCCTTGGCGTCGGCGAGCCGTCGGCCAGCGGCGTCTCGTTCTCGTTCAAGGCGCTCTGCTTGCTCGTCGCGGGCAACCACGTAGTCTTCGTAATCGCCTTGGTAACAAGTGACGCGGCCGGCGCGGACCTCGAAGACCCGCGTGGCGACCACGTCGAGGAAGACACGGTCGTGAGCGACCACGAGGACGGTGCCGTCGAATGCCTGAATCCAATCCTCGAGCCATTCAATGGAGTCCACGTCCAAGTGGTTGGTTGGCTCGTCGAGGACCACGATGTCACCAGGGCGCACTGCTTGCAGCGTGCGGGCGAGGAAGACCCGCGTCTTTTCGCCCCCGGAGAGGCTTGCGGCGTCTTGGTCTAAGTCGAGTACGCCCAACTGGTCTAGGATGGTTGACTCTGCTTCCCCGGGTGCCGTGGCGCGCTTGATTTCCTGTTCGAGTGCCGCGTATCGTTCCAGGACCGCCTCGTATCCTGGTTCTTCGTATAGGGCCGGATCGGCGATGCGCTCCTCCAATTCTTCCTTCTCCTTCGCGAGTGCCGGCGGTACGGGGCGCGCCGAGGTGAGAAGGTCGCCGACGGTGGCACCCTTGGGGATGTCGGGGTGCTGGTCGAACCAATGGGCGCGACCTTCAACGCGAATGGTGCCATGGTCCGGACGGACGCGACCGGCCATGATGGAGAGCAGGGTGGATTTACCCGCGCCATTGGGGCCAACGAGGGCAACGACGTCGCCGGGGTACACCTGGAAGTCCGCGTCGTCGAACAACGTGTGCTGGTACCCCTTGGACAGACCCTGGGCCTCAATGACTGGCTTGATGGGTCCCTGCACGAAGCCATCCGGTTTGAAGGTGGCCCGTGCCACGGAGCGATTCTCGGGGTTCATGGGAAGAACGGGCCAGCGGGAAAACGCCCTTGGCACCCCAGCGGCCGCCTCAAGTCGAGGAACAGTCCACTAGGTCCCATGCTACGCGTCTGGGCCATCCCCCTCCTCGTCGCCTTGCCCTTCGCCGCCGCCACGCACCCCCTGGGCGGCATCGATGAACCGCTGGCTGCTTCCATCATCTTACTGCCATCAGGTGGCATGCACACACTACGCGTAACAGTGACCGACGCGGCGCCCGACGCCGGGCCGCTGGAGGCCACGGTCACAGTCAATGGCGATGCCATCGCGCTGTCAAGCGCCACCAATGAAACAGCAAGCGCCGGCACGGCGAGGTTCTTCTCCCCGACCGAATGCCACGAAGTCCATGTGGACGCCTCCGATGGGGCAGGTAACACGCTGAGCAACCACTTGTCCTTCGGGGCCTGTACGGAACTACCCGACGGCGCCGAAACCTATGCCATTCCTCGACTCGCGTCGGGCTTCCAGACTGCCTACGTCGCGAGCCTGGAAGTCTACGGCGTCGGATTGAGCATCCTGAGTGCGAGTGAAGCCGAGCCCCTCGATGCCTCCTTCGAGCCCCCGGCAACCACCCAGAACATCTTCACCGCGCCCACGTTCCAAACCGCGCGCGCCGACGAACACGACGCACCGTACTGTGGCGCCATCACGGTCTCCACGCAGACCCTCGGCGCCGCACCCGCATTCTACTGGGCCCAGTTGACCACCGATGGCAGCCACTGCCACGACGATGACGAGGCCCCTGCCGTGGACGTGGGGGAAGACCAATGGAAACTTCCGGCGCAACCCTTCACGCTCACGGTGAACATCTCCGACGATGATGCAAGCCACGACGTGACCATTGACTGGGGCGACGGTACGAGTGAGGCACACCACCAGGAAGGCGGCTCCAACGATTACACGCACAAATTCCTAGGCCGCGGCAACTGGACTGTCACCGCGTGCGCCACCGACAGCGACGGGCAAACTACGTGCGACGAATTGAGCGTGACGCAACGCGGCGCCTTGGGCCAATTGGACCAAGCGCACCACCCCGGTAAGGGTAAGGCCAAGGGTCTCCCGGAACCGTGATCCTCGGGTTATGCGGGGACTGTCAATGCGGCCAAGCGCTCGTCGATGAGGGCGCTGAGGCGGGGCACGAGGGCGTCCGCGTCCGGCTGCTCCCAGACGTGCTCATCCGTTTCGTCGCTGGCCGGGTTGAGGAGATCCCCCATGACGTCGTTGTCCTGCTCCTCGAAGTACGTCAAGGTCAAGGCCCGGGGGCGGACCCAATGGGGCACCATGGCAGGTAGCCGATAGGCGGTGCCTTCCGGCTGGATGCGGGAATGCCTCGTCAACGAATATGGTTGGTCACCGAGGAACCGGTCGCCGTTGGCGTCGGGTACCGCCTCATAGATGTCATGCTGCATCTCCCCAAGCAGGACCGTGCCACGGATTTCACCGCCATGGTAATGGACAGTGCCACGGAAAGCATCCGAGAAAGAACAGAACCCCGGGTCAAAAACATGGAAGTACCGACACCAACCATCGCCTTGGCTTGGCAGGGCCCACTTCAACATGTCCCCGTATTCATCCATGGACGCCATGCCCTCCCTGCCCAGGACATCTCGGAAACGCTGCAGCAACTCGGCGACCTGGGCGCCGGGGGCTTGTTGTTCCACGAGAGGCTCAAAGCGGAGCATGTCAGCAGGGATGCGTGGACCATGGATGCATTTAGACGTGGCGGGCGGAAGGGACGGAAGGGAGCAACCAATCTTCCGCCGGACAGGCCTATCGCCGGGCCCGCGTGGCATGCCAGGTCTTGGGCGCCGAACTCAACTCCAGGTACAGGGCATGCAATTGCATGAACCAACCGACCACGACCCACAGGTACGCGGATGCGACGGCCCCAAGGAAGTGGCGAATCCGATGGCGCACTGGCACCAGGGGATCCCGGAAGTACGGAACGCCGTACGTTACCACGCGACTGGGCAGAATCACGAATCCCAGCACCAAAGCCAGCACTACGGGCAACTGAATGGGCTCGCCCCACAACCACAGCGTAAGGAGCGTCGGGAAGAACACAGACCAAGGGGCGCTGATTGCGGTGATGAGTTGCCAGCCCAAGCCGACCTTGCCTCGCAACGGCATGTTGGCTCGGCCCAACCGGGGCAGGTAGAGACGCGATACTTGGCTCCAGCCCCGCGCCCACCGACTACGCTGTCGTACCAATGCAGCAACGTCCGCGGGGGCCTCCTCCCACACCACCAACCGTGGTTCATACTGGATGTGCCAGGGTGTGTCCATGTGGACCCGCATGGTGAATTCAATGTCCTCCGTCAAAGCAATCGAGCGCCACCACCCCGCGTCCGCGGGCACTTGCCGCCGGATGAGTGCAGCCGACCCGCCAAAGTGCGCCGCCCCGAAGACGCGGTCCTGGGCAGGGTGATCCGCCAAGGTGCTGTAGCGGCGCTCGACCACAATGAAGTGGCCCAAGGCACCCTGTGGCCGGGCCACCTTGCGGCCCTGCACGATGCCCACCCCCGGGTGTTCGGCAAGGACGTGGAGACCGTGCGCCAGCGTGCTTGGCTCCACTTGCTCATCCGCATCGAGTACCAAGGCGATGTCCGTCTCCACGTGGCGCCATGCCTCCGTGAGGTCCTCGGCCTTGGTCCGCCCCGTTCCATGCACCACAAACACGCGGGAGTCGTTCTGCGCCGCGGCCTCCGCGATAGCTGCTGTCTCATCCTGGGAGCGCGCCGCAACCACCACAACCAGGCGCTCCACAGATGGTAGAGACAAGGCCGCAGCCAATGTGGTCCCAATGTGAGACGCCTCATCCATGGCACTCACCACCACCGTCAGCGGCGCGTGGGGCACGTCGGGGGCACGCACCTGGCGCCGCCGGCCGAAAATGACTGCACCATACTCTGAGATGACCGCCACCACCAGCCAAGTCATGGCCAACAAAACCAGGGGCAGCCGCAGCACCGGGAAGCGAAGAATCACCAGGATGAGCAAGATGTTCAACAGCAGCACCACCACAATGGCTTGGCTGAGGAACTCCACCACGCCACCCGGCCGGGCTCGCCACGCCGCCGGCAAAGGCCGCGGCCCCGCCAACAAGGCAAGGGAACCAAGAATCGCCAATTGCATCCCGCCGGTGGCAGCCAGGAGCGGATCACCGAACCATCCACTCGGCGTCAACGCAAGACCCACGCCACCCAACCCGTAGATGATGAGAAACGGCGACTCCCACGAACGCAGTGTCTCGTCATCCCTCACCGCGCGATGCGTCCAATACGCGTGCAGCGTCAACACCACCAGCGAACCCGCGTACGCCAACACAGCAATCCTCGTCGGCCCCAAACGCCACACGCTCTCATGACCCACCAGGGCAGCCACGTGACCCAAAACCACGACGACACCCCGCCCACCGCCGTACGCCGTGGGTGACCGCAACGCCAACGCCAATAGGAGCACCTGCGCGCCCCCCGCCGCCAACAACACCATGCGCCGATCGCCCACCCAAGGCCCAAGCGCGTACAAGAACAAGCCCGCCAACAGGCCCGCGCCACCCAACATCGCCAACCACGCCCGCGGCGACGACCACTTGAAGCGAGCACGCAGGAACGCACGCACCAACAACACCGCCCCCGCCGCCGTGTAACACGCCAAAGCAAACGTCGGCACAACGGCTTGCGCCACCACGCCAAAGATGCCAAGGCCAAGCCAAAGCGCCCAGGAACGGAACCAGGTCACAACGTGCATTCACGGCGATGACGAAGCAGGGGTTCTTGAGTGTGGGTGGAAGGAAGATGCGGCGTCCCTGCAACGGAACTCGCTGCCCAGCGTGTTGTCCCCGATCTGCAAAGAAATTCCAACCTCAACCTTACTTATGGCCAGTGCCGGTGGTCGGGACCATTCTCCGGTGGACAAGCGTATGGTAGACCTCAAAGCCCTCGAAGACAACCTCTGGGCCTCGGCAAACAAACTCCGGGCCAACAGCAACCTCAGCAGCGCCCAATACAGCCAACCCGTACTGGGTCTCCTGTTCCTGCGCTACGCAGACTACAGGTTCAGCCTTGCAGAGAAGGAACTGGAGGGCAAAGGCGGAGGCCGCATGGAGATCGGCCCGGAGGACTACGTTCGTCGCATCGGCTTCTTCCTGCCCCAAGCGGCCCGGTTCTCCGAGTTGCTCAACCTCCCCGAAGGCGAACCGATGGGCCAGCGTCTGAACGACGCCATGAAGATGATCGAGCAGCACAACCCCAACCTCAAGGATGTGCTGCCGAAGACCTTCACGAAGTTGGAGAACCAGACCCTG
This sequence comes from Thermoplasmatota archaeon, assembly GCA_041622975.1. GTDB lineage: Archaea > Thermoplasmatota > E2 > JACPAO01 > JAHFTW01 > JBFJXH01. Next base: position 165 of record JBFJXU010000015.1, on the reverse strand, counting down.
GCGGACTTGCTGAAACTGATGAACAGCATCCCCATGGATGCGGGTGGCGATGTCTTTGGGAAACTCTACGAGTTCTTCCTCGGCAAGTTCGCATTGGCCGAAGGGCAACTTGGTGGCGAGTTCTTCACGCCCACGAGCCTTGTCGAGTTGATCGTCAACGTCATC
>JBFJXU010000014.1:0-18737 GCA_041622975.1 Thermoplasmatota archaeon | reverse complement strand
GAGCCGCCTTCTCATCCAATTCTTCCTGGGTCTTGTGACTCCCCAAGAAGTACGTCTTGCCCATTTTGCGGAACCACTTGAACGCGGCACCCTCCTTACGGGTGCGGCTGCCGAAGTAGAGGTGCCTCCGCGTGACTTCACCCAGCCACTCGTCTTCGATGACGAGGTGTCGGTTGGGGTCCTTGTTGAGGGCGGCCACTTCTTGACGAACGGCTTCGCACGCCTCCGGCTCTTCCAAGCCCCGTTCTTCCAGATCTTGCAGGTGCTGCTTCTCAAGCAGGCGTTCCTCGAGCACCTCCAAGAGGCGGTAGAACAATTGGCCCCGCTTCTGGGTCTTGACGGGCCTAAAGTGGCGTAGCAGGAGCTTGTCGTCTGCTACCAGGCGCTGCATTGGCCCTGCGTGTGCAAAGAACAGGGTCTTGGTCACTTCACTTGGCTGGGCGTCGCCGCTTGCGCGGTGTCCCTTCAGGAATTTCTCCACCAACACGGTGGGCTCGGGTGACCTCTGAAGTACCTCGGCAACCCCATCGTCGATGGTGACTCCGCCCATGCCTGCCCGCAGTTCCTGCAGGGCGGCTTGGGCCGGCGATTCGTCCTCTTCCTGGGCGGCTGCTTCGTCCACCAGGTCCTCGGGGACTTCGAGCGTGGAGAATCGCTTCGTCCATCCGTGGCGCTCCGCTGCTTCTAGGGCTTGCTCGGGGCCACGCCTCCCGGCTTTCAGGAAGTTTACTGGGAGTTTGAGGAGCAGGTCGTCGAGGTCTTCCTTGCGGCGGGTACGAACCCAATCCGCAATCTCGAGGTATGCTTCGTCCGTCAAATTCCGGTTGGCAATGGCGGAGAGGCGGGTCTTCTCCAGCTGGCCGGTTTCCCACAATTCCGCGAAAATAGGCGGTAAGAACACGAGGTTGCGGGCCGTCACGGCGGCGTTGCCGCCTTCCCATACTTTGCCAGCCCTCGTATGGCTGAGGGATTTCCGGTCGCAGAAGAGATTGAAGACCAAACCCTGGGCAAAGGGGCTGTCGAGGTAGGGCACAACTTCCACCGGCACCTCTTCGATGGGGAACGAGATGGTGCGCGCTTCTTCGGCTTCCACGTTGGAGAGCACGGCGCGAGCCGATTGAATGACGTCCTCCAGTTGTCGGTTGACGACGCCTTTCAAGAGGCGGTCGGCTTCGGATAGGATCTCGACTGCGCGGTCGATGTGGCGCTCAAGTAGCCGGTGTTGTGCGGGGTTGAGGCGTGGCAACGCGTCCCCATTGCCCCGCCATACAAAAGCGCGTGCCCCGAAGCGCCTATCCATCTACGATGGCGTCGCTCGTCGATGAGTGCATTCCGCCCGGATGTGTTTGCAGGTAAGCGAGTGGTCGTTACTGGTGGCAGCAGCGGCATTGGTCTTGGAATCAGCAAGGCGTACGCGGCCCATGGTGCCCATGTCATCGTGTGGAGTCGCTCGGAGGAGCGCTTGAAGGCCGCCTGCGCCGAGATTGACGAGGTGGGCCGAGACGCAGGGGGCTCCGCGTCATGGCACAGCGTGGATGTCCGTGATGGGGATGCGGTGGAAGCCGCTGCTAAGGCCGTGGCCGAGGGGGGCCCGGTGGATACATTGGTCAACTGCGCTGCCGGCAACTTCCCGGTTCCGTTTGCTGGCATGAGTGCCAATGCGTGGCACTCCGTCATTGACATCGTACTCAATGGCACGGCCAATGTGACTCGTGCACTAGGTCTGCGCATGCTAGAATCGGGCCGCCCCGGCGATGTGATTAACATCGTGGCGGGTTATGCCTGGACTGGTGCGCCGATGGTCAGCCACTCCGGCGCGGCCAAGGCCGGGGTCCTCAATCTCACCAAGAGCCTCGCGGTTGAGTTTGCCCCGTCCATTCGTGTCAATGCGGTTAGTCCAGGTCCCATTGGCGGCACAGAGGGCATGAAGCGACTCGCTGAGGACTTCGGATTGGGTGATGCAGTGGACGAATCGGTCCCCCTGAAGCGCCACGGCTCAGTGGATGAAGTGGCCTCGGCTTGCCTGTTCCTTTCTGGCCCCGCCGCGTCGTACGTCACCGGCGTTTGCCTGCCGGTGGATGGCGGGCAGGATGCCCGGGGTCCGTTCTATGACCTGTTCAGTCGGTTGGGCTAGGGCTCGGAGGCGGCCGCAACTGGCGCCTACAAAGTTGCCCTAGTCTTCCTCTTCGTATCCGCATTCACAGAAGCGGACAACGAATCGACCTTCGACGCGGTAGTCGAGACTCTTGCGGCAATTTGGGCACACATGAGTCCGGACGCCCGTGCGTAGGACAGTGTCCCCGCCGTCGTCGTGGTCGTCGTTGAAGAGTTCCTCGGATTCCTCGAAGTCGTCGCTCACGGCGTCACCTGGCGGGCCCTGTGTCTAAGTTCCCTTCTTCAGGGTTATGGTGTGTTCCCTTCGGCCCTGGGTCATTCCACATTGATGCGGACGCCTTCAGGTTCGCCGCCTTTTCGCTGGACGGTGACATCGAGGATGCCGTTATTGTAGGTGGCTTTCGTGGTGGCGGGGTCCACTTTTGCTGGTAGCCGGACTCGTTTGGAGTACTTCCTGGACTCGGTGTCCACGTGGACCTCGAGGGCTTCCTCGGTCATGTGGAGGTTGATATCGGACTTGTCCACGCCGGGCAATTCCATGGTAATGGCAATCTGGGCGGGGTCTTCGATGACGTCCGTGAGGGGTTCTCGCTCGTCGACGCTGATGGCGGGGGTGGCGCCGCCGGTAGGATTCACGTGCGGCTTGTTGCCAAAGGTGTTGAAATGGGGTTTGCCGTCGGGCCCCATGCGGACGCTGAAGCCGGAGACGAATCCCTTGGATGGGTCCTGGCCCATGTTCTTGAAGGCCTCCTGGAGGTTGGATTGCATTTCGTCAAACATGCGTTGGAACTCGCGGGGGTCGATGCCCATGCGGCGAAGCCATTCGTCCATGCCGCCGGGGCCGAAGGGGCCGTCGGGGCCACCAAAGGGATTGTTGCTGCCAAACGGGTTGGCGCCGGGGCCGTTTCCGGGGCCGGCAGAGGGTCCGCTGGTACCTTCCATGATTGACCATGGTCAGGGCTTCTACAAAAGGGTTGCCTGGGCTACAGGAAGTGGTGGCCAACGATTGTCCTGGAGACTTCCGTCCCGCGCCTCGACATCGTGACGGGAAAGGCTAAGGCTGCGCTTGCGCGCTTGCAGGTGTTGCGCTTCACCCATCTTGTTGTCATCAGCCTCATGGCCGCGGCCGTCGCCGGCCCGCTTGTGGCTGCGCACGGCACTTCGCCCGCCCCTTTGACGGCCCATCTCAACCCCAGCGTCGCGACCCTGGTGACCCCAGACGAAGCCAAGGCCACGATCCAGAAGGGTACACCCTGGCGCCAAGCCACCCAGGACAACCACTACTCCCTCCGGATGACGTGTCCTGCTGTCACCAATGGCTACCGGCCCAGTACCAACGCCGAGACCATCACCGCGACGTGCCCCTTCCGTATCATCGACGAACAGGACCTTCTCGGTTCCGTCATGCTGGCTGTGAATCCATTGGACATCCGCGACCAGGCGTTCTTCAGCCTGCACGGCGCCGGCCAAGAAGGGGGCCCCAGCAACCGCAGCCGCGACCCTAACAACTCCGGCACCCATTCCACCTTCACCACCGAGGACCAAGGAATCTCGTGGACGGATCAACCCATCAACAGCCACTATCCGGCTGGCGGGGCTCTCGGTGAATTTGCCAGCGGCGCATTCGACTCAGAGGGCCACCTCTACATTGGCTACCTGTGGAGCCACCCCGGCTCCGGCGATGCTTGGGACTACACCGTGGGCCTCTACAAGCAAGACGTGGTGGAAAACCCGATTCGATACGTAGCAGGCGAACACATCCGGGCCGAGTCAGATGCCACCATCGAACGCGTTGATGTGGTACAGGTGACGGACGCCGCGCCGCCGGCGGACCTAGCCAACTCAACCCAACGGGATGTGGCGGGCACCCCTGCCCCTCCCACTGCCGAGCGAATGTTGGCCGGTTGGTTCCAGACCTATTCCAACGGCACCGGATTCGTTGACGCCGCCTGGACCGACATTCGCAGTGGCAACGACTGGACCCGACTCAACGAGACCCAGCGAATCGGCCCCTGCCGCGCCGGCAGTAACCCCGTTCCATTCGACGGCGACGTGTACGTCGCCTGCGTCATTGGCCCGGGCTACGATGCTCGAGACCGCGCCCGCGTGGGCGAAGTCGACATCTGGCGCATCGACCTGGAAACCAACACCGCCGAATTCCATGCCACTACGCCGTTCAACGGCGGCCAACCACTCATGGCCGGCAATGACAAGGGCCGCATGGTGTACGTCGGCAGCAAGCACCTCGATACGCACCTGGTGCAGGTCCAAGCAGGCTTCGGCTTCTACGGCGACCACTGGACTGGCGGCCTCGACATGGGCCCAATCCTCCACCAAGCAGCCGGCTCTCGGCCCATGGTTGACGCGCGCATCACGGGGGTTGCCATTGCCGAAGACACAGGGACCGCTTTCGTCACCTACGCCGAACGCAACGGCGCCAGCATGGAGGCACCCCCATTGGATCCCACTGCTGGCACCCCCGACACGGGAACCGCAGAATACCGCAAACTGCTCACCGCATTCAACGTGTGCGACGGCGGCAACGCCCTAGCCACCGCGTTCGATTTGCAGATCGGCCTCAACCGTGTGGACTTGGTTGAAGTGGACGATACCGACGTGTGGCACGAAGTGCAGGATGGCCTCGCTATCGAACGGGACCCCAACGGCCTCGAAGTCCTGCACGTGGCATACGCCGACTATGGCGTCGTCCAATACGCGGCCGTCGTGGAGGAAAACCCCCCGCCGTGCCCCGTTCAATTCCCCCCACTCAACCCCCCACTACCCCCGATTCCCCAGGCCCTCACCGTTGGTAATCCCGCCAGCCTCGTGGTCGGCAGCGCCATCGGGGCCACGAGTATTCTCATGACTGCCTACCTCCTGGCCGCACGCAAGAAATCCGTATCCTTCGTCACTGCGGAGGACCGTAAATGAAGGAGCCACTCGCCTGGATTCAGGAGGAAGGCATCACCGATACCAGCAAGGTATCCCTGCCCGACAGGCTCATCGACGAAGTCATCGGCCAAGAGGAAGCCGTCGAAGTGGCCCTCAAGGCAGCTCGCCAGGGCCGTCACCTGCTCCTTCTCGGCGACCCGGGCACTGGCAAGTCCATGATTGCCAAAGCCATGGCGCAAATCCTGCCCGATCGCCATTTGCAGGATGTGGTCACCCACCCCAATCCCAAGGACCCTAACCAGCCCCGGGTGAGCATCCACCCGGGTGGCAAGGGCCGAGACCTCGTCAAGGAGGCCGCCCACGAAGCAGGTCGTCGCAACCGGCTCTTCACCATCGCGGAATGGTCCCTGGCGGGCATCCTCATGGTTGCCGGCTTGTACGCACTCATTGGACTGGGAGGCTTCCAGGGTATGATGCTCATGCTCCTCTGTCTGCTAGTCACCATCTTCTTCCTCCACACGGCTCGCCAAGGCAAGCAAGCATTCGCCAAGGCCGTGCCCAAGTTGCTCATTGAACGGGAACCGGAGGTCACGTCAGCCCCGTACGTGGATGGGACCGGGAGCCATGCCGGTGCCCTCCTCGGGGATATTCGCCACGACCCGTTCCAGTCTGGTGGCCTGCAAACGCCGCCCCACGAGCGGGTCGAGCCTGGCGCCATTCACCGCGCCCACCAAGGCCTTCTCTTCGTGGACGAAATCAACGTGCTCCGACTCGACTCCCAGCAAGCCCTGCTGACCGCGATGCAGGACAAGCAATACGCCATCACGGGCCAATCGGAGAATTCGAGTGGCGCCATGGCCCGGACCGACCCCGTGCCCTGCGATTTCATTCTGGTGGCCGCCGGCAACATGGATGTCATTGCGCCCACGGACGCTCGTTACACGGGCCTTCACCCGGCCCTGCGCAGCCGCATCCGTGGCTACGGCTACGAAGTGTACGTGCGCAGCGCCATGGATGACACAGACGACAACCGGCGCCACCTCGTTCGGTTCATCGCCCAAGAAGTCCGTCGCGATGGCAAGATTCCCCACTTCGACGGCGAGGCCGTAAGTGAGGTCCTCCGGGAAGCCCAACGCCGCAGTGGTCACAGTGGCCGCTTGACGTTGCGCCTGCGTGAACTAGGGGGCCTCGTGCGTACTGCTGGCGATCTAGCACTCGATAACGGTCACGACCTCGTCACGGTCGACGACGTAGTGGCTGCCAAGCGCATGAGCCTCAGCCTTGAGCACCAAGTCACCTTGCGGGGCATCGAACTCACGACGGCGCGGGAGGCGTTCGATTACGATGGCGCTGTGGTGGGGACCGCCCGCGGCTGCGCTTTCCTGGGAACCGGTGAGACGGGCGAGCCGGCTGGCATCGTTGTGCCAGTTGAAGCCGATGCAACCCCTGCCCACGACACGCGCAAAGGCGCTGTGCACGTAGGGGGAGGTCTCGACGCCCACGTGCAGGAGAATGTCTCTGCGCTACTCAAGCGCCTGCGTGGCAAAGACATGGCCGGCATGGACTTGCATGTCCAAGCGCTCCTACAGCAAACCCGCGCGGACACCAATGCTTTGGCTGCTGCAACCGCCATTGCCTGCATCAGTGCCATCGAGGACATCCCCGTGCGCCAAGACGCCATCATCCTGGGTGACCTCGCCGTGGGCGGCCGGATTCGCGGCGTCGATGGGGTCACGCAGATGATTGAGGCCGCCGCCGACATCGGTTACAAAATGGCCGTCGTGCCTGAAGCCAATCGCAATGACGTACTCCTCGAGCATGGCTACGGGGACCGCATCCAAGTCGAATACGTGCCTCACATCTCGGATGCCCTGAGGCTTTCCCTCGAGGGCCCCAAGCGCCGAGTCGACCTCGTCGTCAACGCCGTATCGCGCAAATAGAAAGGCCAGGAGCCGGGGCCAACCCCCGTCCCCTTTAACCTGGGACCACCGCTGCCCGCCCCGTGTTCAAGCGCATCCTCATCGCCAACCGAGGTGAGATTGCATGCCGTGTCATCCGAGCCGCGCATGCATTGGGCGTAGAAGCGGTGGCCGTCTACTCTGATGCAGACCGCGACGCCCTCCACGTTCGCATGGCCGACGAAGCCGTTCACGTGGGCCCGACCCCGAGTGCTCAGAGTTACCTTGACCAGGACAAGATCCTGGAAGCGGCAACCCAAACGGGAGCCCAGGCCATTCATCCAGGCTATGGGTTCCTATCCGAAAACGCCGGCTTTGCTCAGAAGGTCATTGATGCCGGGCTGACCTGGATTGGCCCGTCTCCTGCCGCCATGGAAACCATGGGTGACAAAACCAAGGCCCGCGCCGAAGCGGAGGCCGCAGGTGTACCGGTAGCGCCCGGTTCCGGTGTTCTCAAGGACGCCAGCGACGCCAAGAAACATGCTGAGCAGATTGGCTTCCCAGTCATGCTCAAGGCGGCTGCGGGAGGTGGCGGAATCGGCATGCGCATCGTGCGCGACCCGGAGGATTTGGCCGGTGAATTCGAGTCGGCCACCAAGCAGGCTGCAAGTGCCTTCGGCGTGCCCGATGTCTTCCTTGAGAAATTCATTGAACGGCCTCGGCACATCGAAGTGCAAGTGCTCGCGGATGCCCATGGCACTTGCTTGCACTTGTTCGAACGCGAGTGTAGCATCCAACGGCGTCACCAGAAACTCATTGAGGAAGCACCGAGCCCTGCCTTGACGGAGGAACAACGGCGTGACATCGGAGCGCGAGCGGTGGCATTGGCCCAGCGAGTTGGCTACGTCAACGCGGGTACCTTGGAGTTCCTCTACGAAAACGGCCAATTCTACTTCAACGAAATGAACACGCGCTTGCAGGTAGAGCACCCGGTCACGGAAGCCATCACGGGAGTTGACCTCGTACAATGGCAACTACGCATCGCAAGCGGCGAAGCGCTAGACCTGACCCAGGATGACATCAAGATCAATGGCCATGCCATCGAATGCCGCATCAACGCGGAGGACCCACGCCAGGGCTTCATGCCAAGCCCCGGTACCGTGCGCCGCCTGCGCCTGCCCGAAGGTCGGGTGGATGGTTGCCTTTACCCCGGCTGGACAGTGCCTGACGCCTACGACTCCATGGTCCTGAAACTGATCAACCATGGCCCCGATCGGGAAGCGGCCATCAAAGCCACCCGCGCCGCACTGAGGGACCTTACCATTGACGGCTTCACCACCAACGTGGACTTTCACCGTGCCCTCATGGCCAACACCCAATTCATTGCCGCCGACGTATCCACGCGATTCCTCGAGGAACACGATGTCCTGGGCGAAGCGACTACGGACCTTGAGAAGGCACAGGCTGCGGCGCTGGTTCTCGCCTTGAACCGTGCCCCCGGAGGGGTCGCCGCCGTGGCCACCCGGCAACAACGCCCACCGGTCATCGACCGGCGACCTGGCCAACGGAGGTGGACATGAGCACCGTCATCGAGGTCGATGGTCGCACATTCGACGTCACGTTCGACGAGGACGCCGGCGAAGTGACCGTTGACGGCGTCACCTGGCCATGCAAGGTCCGCGATGGTCGAGCCCTGGTGATTCGGGTCGGTCCACAAACATTCACGGTCACACTAGACGGCGACGGACAAGCAACCATCGACGGACGCAGCACCCAATACACGGTCAAGGCGGCACCCGGCGTGGGCTCCACGGCAGACGGAGCCGCAGGCGGGGAAATCCATCCCCCCATGACGGGCAAGGTGGATGCGGTCCTGGTCGAGCCGGGCCAAGAGGTGGCCACTGGCGACGTCTTGTTCGTACTTGAGGCCATGAAGATGCGCAACGAAGTCAAGGCCCCCCGCGACGGCACCGTTGACCAAGTCTTGGTTTCGGCGGGCCAGACCGTGGAACCTGGCGTGGTGGCGGTCCGCCTCGTCGCTTTGGCGTAACCGGCTCAAGTTGCCCGTGCCGATTGCCACGCCGTAACCCAGGCCAGGTCGTACAACAGGAGCGAAGCGCCTGCTACGCCGAGGATGACCAAAGCCCAGCGCCAGCGGTCCCGGTCGCGGCCATGTGCCACCGGCGCCACCACCCAGAACAGCAGAACCGGGAGAAGCACGGTAGTGAACAGCCACGCCGCCTCAACGCCTGGAGGAAGGCCCAACCGAGGCTCCCAGAGGCGTCGCCATGTCCAGGCCGATGCACCAGCCAAAGCCAGCGACGCCCACCGCATGAGGCGCGGCAAGGGGTCTCCTCGCAGCATTGTGCCGACCGTGGCCACGATGAGCATATGAGAAACCAGCGCCACCCGACGCATGACGTCTGGTCTAACGAGTCCAGTCAGCGGAGAGTAATGCGGTATTCCCGATAGGGTGAGGAACGCTCCCGGCAGGAGGGCGACGGCCACTAGGGCCATCACCGCCACATCGCGGCGGGACCGAGGCCCCCACGACGTCCCCGTAGCCTTCCAGCCGCCCCAGACCACTAGGGCCAACCCGGGCCAAGCGAGCACCATCTCGAGCGTCGATGGCATTAGGCCGCCGATTGCCGCCACAGCCGCCAGCCAAAGAGCCCCCCAGACCAGGGCGTTCAATGACCCACCACCTGAATCCAATCCAATGGGTCATGGAACGAATACGTGAACGAATGTTGTAAGAAAGGGCGGGCCCCTGTTCCCAAGTCTCGGTGGAACCGGGTGGCTGGGCCCCAGATGTGGCCGTAAGCCCATGACTGATCGGTCAGCACCTCGAGGTGGTAGTCTTGCCAGACCTCACCATCACCAAGGTAGCGGTCAGCAATGCCCCCGGAGCGCCCAGGCTCGGGGTAGGATGCATGACTACCACGTGCTACGTAAATTGCGTCGGGCGCCCCCTGTACCACTTGAGCTTCGTAATGTTGACTCAGGGCGGTGATGTTGGCCTCACCCGCTTGCGCAGCCGAATGGTTGTCGAAAAGGAACGTCACCATTTCCCGGTCCCCGGCATGCACCAAGTAATCCACTGGGTCGCCGTCGGTATCGAGGACGAAATTGTACAGGTACAGGAACCAGTACTGGATGATGACCTGGTCGCCGTCACCTCGGGTTACGTGGGCGTAGACGGTGTCCCTGGTGCCGCTGCGCAGCACTTCTCCCATCAGGGCGGCGTCGTGGAAGTCTGTGTGGCCGTCGCCCGTGAAATCGGCCAGCAGCAGCTGGTATCGGGCCTGGCCGTTGTTGAAGGCGCGGCTCCAGGTCTCATGGTTTGGCTGGACTGGGTAGAAGCCGTGGAAACGCTCCAGAGTCTCTCCCGTTGTGGGGAAAAATCGCTCGCCATCCGCAAATAGGAGGGTTGGCGCGTTTTGCTTGGCGAGTGCCTGCTTGTCGGTGAGCGAGATGTCAGTGCCGCGGCCTAAGATCCAGGTGCCGCCCCAATCGATCGGTGCGCCTAAGGCTGCGGTCTGGTCCGCCATGCTCCAGGCGCCTCCCGCCAGGTCAACAAGGACGTCCTGGGTTTGGCGAGGCCCGTCGTCGGGATACAGTTCGAAGCGAAGCCGGACCGCGTCGGCGTCGTCGCGGATGTTGTACCACAGGTCTGCACCGGTGGACAGGTCTCGGCGCATCCAGGTCCCGGTGCGAAGGGACTGCTCCATCCACTCCGGGCTCCCGGCGCGGTAGGCAAGCGGCTCCACATCGTAGACGTGTAACCATTCCCTGGCCCGCCCTTGGCCGAATCGGAGGTGGTCATCCTGGCTCCCTACCACCAACAGGGTTTCCGGGATTGTAGGCGCCTGGATGCGTAGCATGAGATCGCCGTTGACCCGATCGACTGCGTCGCCGTACGTGTCCCGGTCCGTATCCTCCAACGGCAGGGCAACTGCTTGTCCGGGTACAGCGGCTGCTACCCGCGGTTCCGGTCCAACGTCGAGGATGACGGCATGCATCACCGTCTGGGCGAGTAGAATGAGAGCCACGATTGCGGCGCCACGCACGGGCGACGGACGCCGGAGGGGGGTGTTAGGCTTGACGCGAACCTGCGGTGACGTGAGTCCTCAACTGCGACGGTCAACGACGGCGCCGTGCAGGCCCGTGCCATCCGCCAAGAACTGCTCGAGTTGTTCCAACGCGGTCGCCATCACGGCCTGGTCTTCGTTAGCCTCCGAGCCGTGCCCAGATAGTCCGTGGGCTTGGTCGACTGCATTCTCTTGGCCGAGGGCATGGCTGGGGACCGTGGTGTCCTGCTCGCTGCCCTCTTCGCCGCGCAAAACTGTCGTGAAGTGGGTCGGGATACCTGCTTGCTGCAGGCCGATTGCTAGTTGCACGCCTTGGTCGTACGGGACTAAGCCGTCGTAGGCCGCGTGCACGATGAATACCTCCTGCAGGCCGGTCATGTCGTCGATGCGGTGAACGGCGCTGCGGCGCAGGAATGCGTCGGGGCAGGCATGGAACCCGCAGGCGCCATCACCGTCGCGACCTGCGTCGCGTTCGATGTCGTCGCGGGCCTTGGCGGCAAAGGGAATGCCAGGTGCTGCCGCACTGGCGGCGGCCCAGGTTTCGTAGAGGGCCGTCACGGGTTCAATGGCAAACCACGTATCCCAGAGTAGAGGTGTTTCGGCCACAGCCACGCCGCTCGTAGCGCCGCCGAGGCTCACGCCAAAGAGGATTCGACGGCCATCGCCGCCAATCTGGTCGTCAAGGCAGCGTTGGGCCGTTGCGAGGTCCTGGGCTCCCCAAGCAACCGGGAAGCCGTCGTTGTCACTGTAGTTGATCACGGCAGCCACGACGCCGTGGGACGCGATGCGTTCAATGTGGCCTAGCCAACTGGACGTGTCGTGGCCGTAGCCATGGGCAAACAAGACCATGTCCGGGTCGGCCGTCAGGGATTGGGGTGTTGCTACGAGGCCGGTTATGGGCGCACTAGGGTCTTCTGCTAGACCGAGACACCCTGTGAGGGGGGCGATGTTGACGCCGTGATCGGCTTGAGCGGGCAGGGCTTGGCCGAGGGTGAGGACGGCCAACGCTGTCGCCACCACCATGGCTTGCTTCATGCGAGGACCAACGCGTCTGGGTTCTAAAAACCGGGGTTCGGGCTACGACGTGGCAAGCCAGCCGTACATGCCGCCGTGGAGATTGACTGCATCGATACCCTGCTGCCTGAGAAACGCCGTAACTTGGGCGCTTCGCGCTCCGGCCGCGCAGTAAACGGCAATCTGTCGGTCCTTGGGGAGTTCCTGCCAGCGTTCGGGGATTTGCATCATGGGCATGTGTGCATCGTCATTGGGGATGCATCCTTCCCGCCGCTCATCTGGTTCGCGGACGTCAAGCAGGAACGGTGGCGTCTCGCTGGCGAGGGCTTGGCGCAAGTCCATGGGGGTCATTTCTGGAAGCATAGGTTGGCCAGTCTGGCTGGGTGCTTGAGGTTTCAGGGCCTTGTCATGGCATGAGCACCCTTTGCGGCGCGGCACATCCATGGCGGCCATGGTTCCTGTCACTCCATCCCACGTCCACAAGTTGCTGTTTCTTGGAGCACCAGACAGGATGGTGTGCAGCGCTACTTGGGCGAGCCAATTGCCGATGACTCCGGTCTGGGAAGCCACCATGCCTTCTTCCTCGCACGAGGGGCTTGCCCCTGGTTGGGGCCACAGGCAACGGTAGCATGCTCCGGAAGGGGTTAGCAGGGCGGCTTGTCCTTGCCATTGCTCTACGGCACCCGTGACCAGCGGCACACCCGCGCGGCGGCATGCGTCGTTAGCATCGTAGCGGGCTTGCAGGCGGTCGGTTCCCTCCACGACCACATCGTAGCCTGCCACGTCGCCACGCCGGGACTCATCAAACCGGTGCGCGATGGCGGCGATTGTGACGTTGGGGGCCATCCCGGCAAGGCGCCGGCGGGCCACGTCTACCTTCCGTTGACCCATGTCCTCCTCGCGGTAGAGGGTTTGTCGGTGTAGGTTGCTTCGTTCCACGTGGTCCGGGTCCATGATGGTGAGATGCCCAACGCCTGCTGCAGCCAGGGCCATCAACGTAGGGCAACCGAGGCCGCCCGCTCCGATGACGAGGACGCGAGCCGCCCGGATGCGCTCCTGGCCGTCAAGGCCGACCAGTGGAACCTGTCGCGTGAATCGTTCATCCACGCTCATCACATCCTACTTTTCGGGCCAGCCCGCGGTGGTTTCGGGGTCTTCGATGCCCGGTCGGATAGCGTCTGTGGGGCATGCGTCGAAACAGCCACCATCTGCGATGCAGAGGTCGCGGTCCACCTGTGCGATGTCGCCGACGACTGCAGCCCCAGTGGGGCAGGCTGCTTCGCAGCCGTTGCAGACGATGCAATCCGCCGCAACCACCCAGGCCTTCTTCTCTTCAGGAACGTTGTCCTTGACCCAGGCGCGCACGGCGTCTTCGTCATTGGGGTCCCCGTCGAATTCAGCGGCCTCGGTGGCAGCCGAACCTTCCGGTTCTTCCGGTTTGGCTTCGGACTCGGATGGTGCCTCGCTTCGGGTAGGAGCGGGCTCTTCAGTCTGTGTGGAAGCCTTAGGCGCCGTTTCTTGCACGGTGGCTTGGCCGCCGCTGCTCGTGGATTCCGTCTTGGTCGCGGCGGGGGCGGGGGGCGCCTGCTTGGCTGCCGCATCGGCCTTGCCGGCCTTGACGGCACGTTCGTGGGCGGCCTCACGGTCGGCGGCCAACGTGTCCTTGACGGGTACGAGCCACTTGGCCTTGGCTAGGTCCTTGGCTTTGGCAGCCTTGATGAGGGCGTCAACGTGGCCTTTCCAGTCGCCGACGAGGCCCAAGTCAGCGTACTGGAAGATCTGGGCGTTGGGGTCGCTGTTGATTGCGACTACTGTGCCGGATTCCTTCATGCCCTCGATGTGTTGGATGGCGCCACTGATGCCTACTGCGATGTACAGTTTGGGTCGGGCACTCAAGCCGGTCTGCCCAATCTGGTGTTCGCGGGGTAGCCACCCCTTGTCGGCTACGGGTCGACTGCAGGCCACTTCGCCGCCGAGGGCGTGGGCCAGTTCCTTGAGTTTCTCGAAGCCTTCGGGGCTACCGACGCCAACGCCGCCGGCCACCAGCACATCGGCCTTGGTGATGTCGACGCTCGACTTGTCCACGACGTAGTCGAGTACCTTGGCTGCGTAGTCACGGCCGTCGAGGAATGAAACGTCAACGTCCTCGATGCTGCCCTTGCGCGTTGCGTCGGGCTCGATGGGCACGAAGATGCCTGGGCGCGCCGTGGCCATCTGGGGGCGGTGGCGGTCACAGCGAATCGTGGCGAGCATTTTGCCGCCAAAGGCGGGTCGGCGTGCCAGCAGTTCGCCGCTGGCATCGTCTACGTCGAGTTCGGTGCAGTCGGCCGTCATGCCTGCATCAATCTTGACGGCGACGCGGCTGGAAACGTCACGGCCCGTGTGCGTGGCGCCGATGAGCACCACGGTGGGCTTGCGTTCCTTGACAATCTGGGCGATGACGTCCGTGCACGGCTGTGCTAGCGGCGTGCTAAGAATGGGGTGATGGCACCGAATGACGTTGTCGGCGCCGGATGCAATGAGGCGGTCAGCCATGTCGCCGGTGTCGTGACCCAACAGGAGGGCAGTGACCTCGGTGTTGAGCTTCTCGGCCATAGGGATGGCGGCGCCCAACAGTTCCTGGGTTACATCCTGGATCTTCCCTTCCCGCTGCTCGACGATGACCCAAACGCCGCTGTAGTCTTCCAGGTTGGCTGGAGCAGCGGGGTGCAGTTCAATGGCGTCGTAACGGGATTTCCGGAGGCTGGTCATTGTGGCACCGCCACCTTGCGAGATAGCAGTTGATCGATGACTGCATCGGCATTGGCTACCTTGTCACAGTTACGCTCGTCACCGCTTGAAATGTCAACTTTGCCAACAATCGTGGGGCTACCTTTGAGGCCGACCCAGGAGGCTTCTCCGATGTCGTCGAGGTCGCCCAGGTTCCATACCACGAGGTCGGCCGCTTGGCCGCGCAATTTGCCGCGGAGGGTGGCTAGGCGCGGGATGTTGATGCCGAGTTCGCAGGTCACGCAGGCGGGCAACGGCATTTCCAGGATTTCGTGGCCGCCTCCGATGCTGCGGAGGGCCTTCAGGCGCTCGGTGTCGGGGTCCCAGTCGAGGGAGTGGATGTATGTTGCTTGGTGCGTGTCGAGGTGGCCGGCGACGCCGGGGCCAACTTGGCCCGTGGAAGCATCGGTGGTCTCTTCACCAAACAGAATGAGGTCCACGTCACCAAACTGTTTGCTGATCTTCTTGATGCCGGCAGCAAGGGTGAGGCTCGTGGGGAATGTGTCTGCTCCAGCAAATGCGCGGTCCGTGATGAGGACTCCGCGGTCGGCGCCGCGGGCAACGCACTCTTGTAACATTACGTCGAAGAACGGGGGGCCCATGGTCACTACAGAGACCTGAGCGCCGAAGCGGTCCTTGAAGGAAAGGGCCAGTTCGAAGGCGTTCTCATCCGGGGGATTGATGATGTTCTTGACCTGCGAACGGTCAAGGGTCTTCTTCACCGGGTCGATGGTCAGGTCGGTGGCGTCGGGGGTCATCTTCATGCACACGGCAACGTGCATGGGACGGCCCAGGGACTTCACGGGCACCTCAGGCATGGACGTGGCCGCCGACTTGGGGGTGGTTCATAAAGGGATGGGGGGCCCCTAGGGGGGACGGTCGCGCTTGTGGTGCCCAAATTGATACAAGCGGCGGCCAAAATGATTAAGCAGCGTCACCCTTGTCTCGTCCTATGCGCCTCTCTTGGATGGTAGGTTTTGTAGTCCTCACGCTTTTGACAATGTTACCTGGCGCCCAGGCTGCCAGGTGCATTCCTCACTGCTAGGGCCTAAGACTCGGTGACGTGGCGGTTCACTACTGCAGTGGTCCGAGCCATCCGTCGCTTTCATCCTTGGCCTGGCGGCGGTTTCCTGCTCGCGTTTGGCTTGGCCCAATCCTGGGCCGGGGTCTGCCAGTCATGGCAAGTGCGCAATATTTTCGGTCGGCACTGCATCATGTAATGGACCTGGGTGTCCTCAAGTATAAGTAGCGACCACAGATATTCCCGCTCCATGCGTTTAGCATGGCTCCTAGGAGTATCGTTAGTGGTAGGCTTGGCCCTGGCGCCTGGCGTCCAGGCGGAGGACTGCATTCCTCACTGTGAGGACGTCGGCGGTTACTATGATGGTACCGTTTACGTATTGTGCAATGGCCTAAACCAGAATTGTGCTCAAGGCGGCGCGGGCGTGCCGTCTGAGGTGCGCTGCATCCCCCACTGTTGACGCAGTGATTTGACCTTCACCCCTCTTCCCTTTGATGCCGCTGTGGTGGGTTCAACCCTGGTGTGGAGTGCCCGCCGTTAGCCGTACTTGTAGTTGACACCAAAGTTGCCGCGTGGGTGGTGCCACTTCACAGATCCTGGCGTGCACACGATGTCGCAGGTGCCACACTCGACGCAGTCCTCGTACGTGAATTTCATCCGGTCGTCGATGAATTCGAAGCACTGGGCGGGGCACGTGTTGATGCAATTCTCGTGGGGGCACGTGGTGCAGATGTCGGGGTCCACGGTGATGTGGGCGTGCTCCTCGGCGTCTGTGACGTACTTGGTTGCGCCAAGCCGACTCTTGATTGGAATCTTCGACATTACAGGTTCACCCCTGCGTTGAGGCCATCGGCCATGAGTTCGCGTTTGGTGATGCCCGCGTCAGTCATGGCCTTGAACACATGGTTCTTGGTCTTCTGTTTCGGGCCATCCACGGTAAGCATGTTGCGGAAGATGCCGGTTAGGAAGTCGGGGTACTTGGCGAACATGCGGGGGTTCCACAGGAACTTGGAGACGTTGGCGAACTTCTTGAAGTCCTGAATGACGTGCGCCTCGTGGAGGAGTTGCTCGTACTTTCGTAGCGTGACGCGGCTTGCATCACCCTTTTCCTTGGCGTGCAGGGCGGCGTCGGCGGCGAGGATGCCGCTCTTGGCAGCGTAGTTCATGCCTTGGATGACGATGCCGTTGCTGAAGCAGAATCCCGCGGCGTCACCGATGACCATGGCGCCATCGGCGTAGAGTTCACTGAACGCTTGGTAGCCGCCTTCGGGCACCAAGTGAGCCCCATATTCGGCGATTTCAGCGTCGCCCGTGAGGCCCTGGATGTAGGGGTGGGTGCGGAAGTCTTCAATCACGTCGTGGCTGCTGACGTCCTTGTTGTTCTCCATGGACGGGAGGTTGATGACTACTCCTAGGCTCAGGGTGTCCTTGTTGGTGTACAGGAATCCACCCGCCATGATGCCGTCGGGGCGACCCAAAACGTATTCCCCTGCCATGCCGCCATCGGCGTCGATGCCGAAGCGCTTGTGCATGTCGTCCGGGTCAATCTTCAGGACTTCCTTGACGCCGAGGGCGTAGTCGTGGGCGCCGAGTTTCTTGCGGCCGTGGCGCAGGTCCGCTTCCAGGGTGAGGCGGCTGTTGGCGCCGTCCGCGATGATTGTACTGTGGGCTGTGGTGATTTCGCCGCCCTGTTCGACGCCGATGACTTGGCCGCGTTCCTTGGCGAGGGCGTCAACGTTGACACCGGTGACAACCTGTGCTCCGGCTTCCTTTGCTTGCTTGAGAAGCCAGGGGTCGAGGCGAGCGCGCAGGACTGAGTAACCGATGGTGTCTTGCTTGAGGGATTGGTCGTGGTAGTCGACGACGAACGCCTTGCCATCGCCTAGGAATCCGACCTTCTTGTTGGATACTGGTCGCTCCAGAGGGGCTTCCTCCTTCCAGTCGGGCAGGATGGTGGCTAGGTCGTTGCCCCAAAGGACGCCGCCTGACAGGTTCTTGGCGCCGGCCTCGTCGGCACGTTCAACGAGCAGGACATTGGCGCCTTTCTGGGCGAGTCGAGTGGCGGCACTGCAACCGGCCACACCGGCCCCGACCACGATGGCGTCGTACTCAGGCATGGACAGGTGCGGCCGACAAGGGTGTCCTTCATAAGTGCGACGACCCCGCGATATGGCTGGCACTCAACCCTTATCCACAACCTATGAGTGGACCGTCATATGAAGGAGGACTTGTTTTTGTCCTGTTTGGCGGACCCCACTCGTGCAGCCATCCTGCGGGCCCTGCGGAACGGGCCCGCATGCGTCGGCGAACTGGTTGATGGCACTGGCCACACCCAGAGCAACGTGAGCCACCATTTGGCCAAACTCCGGGACTGCGGCCTGGTCACCTTTGAACGCCGAGGCAAGAACGTTCTGTACAGCATCCAGCCTGCGGTGACGCGCGTGCTTGACGAGGTGGCCACGGCGGCCCAGGAACTGGAAGACTGCGAGGTCTGCACGTGAAAGCCGCTGGGGCCGAATTCATTGGCACCTACATGCTCGTGCTGGCTGGCTGCGGGGCCATCATGGTGGACAGCATGACCGGCGCCCTCGGGCACTTCGGAGTCGCCGCCACGTTTGGCCTGGTCGTAGGCGCCATGGTGTATGCCACCGGCCACGTGAGTATGGCTCAACTCAACCCCGCCGTGACCCTCGCCTTTGCAGCCACTGGCCATTTCCCGTGGCGCCGAGTGCCCCTATTTGTAACGGCACAATTGGCGGGTGCCCTGGCGGCGGCCGCTACCCTGCGCGCCACAATCGGCCCTATTGCAGGCCTTGGGGCCACCACTCCCTCGGCCATGGTCACACTGCCTGCTTTCCTCGCCGTGGAGGTGGTGGCCACCGCCATGCTCATGTTCGTCATCATCAGCGTAGCCACCGACCACCGCGCGGCTGGCGG